>JBIKNX010000156.1:0-6587 GCA_044358435.1 Luteolibacter sp. | reverse complement strand
GCTCTGTATCATCGCGATGATCTCGTTGCTTTTGGATAATTTTCCGAGGCAATAGATATTTGCCAGAAGCAGAGAATACGGAAGGAGCACGAGAAGGATGGCGGGTGAGCGTAAAATGTAAAAACCCGTAACGCTGGCGAATTTGTTTTCAATGCCTGAGAAATCTCCGAGGTTGTCATGAAGGTCGAGCAACATCCAAAGGGTGAACAGTGAACCGAGACAGATCAGGAAAATTCCGAGAAATTGGCGGGAAACATATCGATCAAAGACATTCCCAAAACAGTAAGCCCAACTTGCCATGGCTGGCATGAAGCAGAGCACCAAAAGAATGTAAGGCCTGGCTTGGGTGGTGCTCAGGTGGCTGTCCGGAAAGTTGCTGAGATACTCAGCCACCAATCGGTTTTCCATGGGAAACAGAATAAGGGCCGCTGCCAAGCCGAGCAGGGTAAAGATGATGGAAGGTAACCAGCGCGGAGCTTTCGACATGAGACGTGGATGAGATTGTGGGCTGCAGGGTTAGCTGTCGAGTTTCGATGTCAGCGGATCTGAAATAGCTTGTTCAGTCCTCCCAAATCATCTGTTTCAGGCGGAGTTGCCCGGCTCGCTCTGAGGCAGGCTTTGCCCTTGGTCCGCCGAAAGAGGCGATTTTTTCAGCGATCGAAATGGCAGCCTCCCAGCGTTCGCTGTTTTCCAGAATGGTCAGTGCTCGGAATCCGCTGCGTTCGAACCAATTCCATTCGGGAGGAGCGGGATCGACTGGGCGATCAAGAACGGCATAATAGGCAGCAAGGGCATCACTCATGCGGGTTTGGCCGGGGTTTTCCGGGTCAGGGAGTTTTTCCAGCGTCAGTCCACGAAGATATTGGATGCGGAAATATTGGGCGGGCTTGTTGGCGGAAATCTCGACGAGTTGGTTGCAGATTTCGAGCGCTTTGAGCAGGGATTCGGGATCGGAATCGCCACGCGCGTAGATCGCTTCGGAAAGCAGCAGTCCGGTGGGAAGACGTGAGGGATCGTCCTGAGAGATTTTCTGATAGGCAGCCGATAGGGATTCAATGGCGGTGTTGATTCGACCCAGATCCATATTCAAGCGCGCTTTTTCAAGGATGGCGAGAGAACCGAGCGGCCCCTCAATGGCGATGGCTTGATCGAAGAGGGCGATGGCTTCCTCTCTCGATTGGGTGGTTGCGCCAAGTGCGGCGGATCTTGCCGCGAGGAGGAACGAGGCCTGGGAGCGTTGGGTGCCGGGGTTCAGTTTGGCGATTGTTTCAAACACCAAGCGTGCTTCGTTGTAATTTCCCGACCGGAATAGGGATTTGCCCAAAATCAACAATGATTCGGATTCGATCGGGGTTTTGGGAAATTTTTCGATAATTTGTTTGGCCAAAGAGATGGTTTTTTCAGGTTGATCAAGCGCGTCGAGCAAGCGCAGTTCGGCAATTGCCAGTCGGGCGGGTTGATCTTGGCCGAGAGGGAGCTCCGAGGAGCGGATGGTATCGATCTGAGCACGGGCGAGGGAAAGGTCGGGAGGTGAGCCGGCCAGCGCGGCCTCGATGATGGTGATACGGGCTTCGATGGCACGCGGATGGTCAGGATGCTCGGTTAGAAACGCGTCCAAGGCGAGTTTTGCTTTTTGCGGATCTTCAAGCAGCAGGGCTTTTTCAAGTGCCAGTTCGATGTTCAGCTGTTTGGCAATGGCGGGATCCTCGTGTTGAATGGTGACTGATTCGCGGTTGTTTTCGTTCAGTCGAACAAGTGCGGCATTGAGCAGGGCTTTGTGTTGGTTGTCTTCATCGAGCAGGGCCGCCGCTTCATCGAAGAGTGCAATGGCAAGATCCTTTTCACCTTTTTCGTAGGCGATTTTCGCGTCAAGGAAGGCGGCTTCTCCCCTGATGATTTTGGATTTGCCCGTTTGGCGAAGGGATTCGAGGAGGGCGAACGCCTGTTCCGGTTCGTTCGCCTCAAGGTGCCACTTTGCGAGTTCAAAAAGAGATTTTGGAGCGAGAAAATGAAGGGGGGCGTAGAAAAGAATTCTCTGCATGAGAAGGCCCGCTTCGATTTTCGCGTTGGGATTTTTGATGCGGTGCAGGCCGATGGCGCGCGCATACATGGCGAAAACGGCACGATCGCCGATTTTGTCGGAGTCGGTCGGCCAAGCCGCGGCTGCCGTTTCCGCATCGGTGTTGATCAGCCCGCGCGTGGGAGGGAGACTGGAGGGAATCCACTCGCCAAGTTGGACGAGAGTGGGGTGGTCGGTGGTGATGATTTTCTCAGGTAACCAGGCGATGATTCTGCGGAACATGGGCTCCAGCGCGGTCGTATCGGGGTTTTCCGAGATGAATACGAGGAGGGACTGGGTGGCGGTGGCCTGCTTGTTCCGAGCTGCGAGTGCGTCGGCTTTGCCGATGGCGGCCAGATTGAAGCGGGTCGTGGTCTGGCCTTCAGGTTTTTCAAGGAGATCATCGAACATAACCTCCGCGGCAGCGGCGTTACCTTCTGCCAGAGTCAGGGTCGCATCCAGGAATTTTTTGGTAGCGAGCAGGTTTTCGGGTGTGTCTTTCGCTTCTTTGAAAAGGCTGCGTGCCTGATCGAATTCCTTGAGATCGATGAGGATTTCAATCTGATGAAATACGGCTTCGATGCGGTCGGATGCCTTGGGAGACGCTTCGAGGAATTTCAATATCTGAAGGGATTTTTCAGGTTTCCCGAGTGAGAGATAGAGACTTGCCGTGGTAAGGGCCGCTTCTCTGACAAACGGATGATTGGGCTGAGCGGCGATCGTGGAGAGAGACTCCGCAGCATCATGAAACCTTCCGGTTCCCGCCAGAGCCTGTCCTCGCCAAAAAGGAGTTTCCGGTAAATTTTCCAGGACGGGCTGTTCGAGAAGCTCCAGAGCTTTGACGGGTTGGTTGCTGCGGATGAAGCTTTCCGCGAGCATGATGAGGATTCGCGCGCGCGTGTCCGGAGCGAGGTTGGCTTTGGTGGCGGCGGATTGTAATTTCGATGTCGCCACATCCCACAGATCGTTCTCCATCGCGCGCTCGGCGGCGGAGATGTCCTCCTGCCCGACCGCTTCATCCGCATGCGCCAGATGTGCGGTAAAGATGACCAGGGTAATGACTGAAACGAATTTCACTGAAGGGAGAATGAATGACGGATTCCTTACATGGAAGAAAGAAGATGTAAAACTGGGATATTGATGGGTTGAAGCACCGGTGCCACTTTGTGTTTTTAAATCTCGCAAGTTTTCAATTCCCTCGATAGGGCTTGCCCTGTATCAATTTCCGCCTATGAAATTTTTCCATGTGTTCCCGGTCGCGGACGGTGCGCCGGGTTTCTGCCGGGTAAGCGGCCGGTTGAACCCGCAGATGAATCCAGCGGCTTCCAAACTGGCGCCCAAAGATTGCCTTCTTGGCAGCGTCAGCGGCGGGCGGAATTCCCATGAATCATGTGACAAGCACGTGCTAGAAAGCTCGAAATGAATTGTCGGTTCCGTCCCTGTATTGATCTCCACGAAGGCAAAGTGAAGCAAATCGTGGGTGGCAGCCTGCGGGATCATGGTCCCGGGCCCGTGGAGAATTTCATTTCGGACAAGTCCCCATCGTGGTTTGCCAAAAAATTTCGGGAGGATGGGCTCAAGGGTGGGCATGTGATCATGCTTGGAAAAGGCAATGAGGAGGCGGCGAGGGAGGCACTGGCCGCGTGGCCCCGGGGCATGCAGTTGGGGGGTGGAATATGTGTGGAGAACGCCGCAGCGTGGTTGGAAGCAGGGGCGAGCCATGTGATCGTGACTTCTGCCTTGTTTGACTCCGGGGGGAGGTTTCTCCAGAGCGCGCTGGAGGGACTCACGCGTGAAGTCGGGAGAGAGCGACTGGTGATCGATTTGTCCTGCCGTCGCACTGAGAATGGCTGGCGGGTGGCGATGAATCGCTGGCAGACGCTCACTGAGTTGGAAATTTCCGAAGCGACCTTGGATACGCTTTTGCCATATTGCGATGAGTTTTTGGTGCATGCCGCGGATGTTGAAGGCCTGTGCGGTGGGGTGGACCAGGAGTTGGTTGGGCTCTTGGGCGCATGGGGAAAATGTCCGGTTACCTACGCGGGTGGGGCGGCGACATTGGATGACGTGCGTCTGGTTGATGAACTGGGAAAAGGTTTGGTCGATGTGACCGTGGGCAGCGCCCTGGATTTATTCGGTGGCAACGGTATATCCTATGCGGAACTGGTCGCCATGAGCAGGTCCTGACCGATTCCTCGCGAAAATAGCGATGATTGCTTGTCAAAAGGGCGCGAGTTTCTAGGGTTTGCGCACTCCGCACCCAAGAACACAAGGCGGCGACTCTAATTTTATGAACACGAAAGCACTTACCACTGCTGCAAACGAATCCCGTGGCCTGGCCATGGATGCCATCCACGCCTGTAATTCCGGACACCTTGGCCTTCCTCTCGGTTGTGCCGAGATCGGGTCGGTCCTCTTCGGTGAAGCGATGACTTACAATCCTGACGCACCGCGTTGGTTGAATCGTGATCGTTTCATCCTCTCTGCCGGTCACGGTTCGATGTTCCTCTATGGCTGGCTGCATCTCTCGGGTTATGCGGTTTCCAAAAACGACATCGCTTCTTTCCGCAAGCTGCATTCGATCACGCCGGGTCATCCCGAATATCATGAAACGCCCGGCGTGGAAGCGACCACAGGTCCGCTCGGGCAAGGTATCGCCAATGCGGTTGGCTTCGCGATTTCCGGAAAACGGGCTGCCGCGATTTACAACACCGCCGAGCACACCCTTTTCAACCATCATGTGATCGCCCTTCATGGTGATGGCTGTCTTCAGGAAGGTGTCGCCAAGGAAGCCATCGCATTCGCGGGACACAATGGGCTCGATAACCTCATTCTCATTTACGATAGCAACGATGTGACGCTGGACGCGATGGCGGATCAGAGTCAAAGCGAAAACGCACAGCAATATTTCGAATCGCAAGGTTGGGATGCGGCAGTGATCGACGGACATGATTTGGAAGTCATTCGACAGGCGATCGCCAGGGCGAAATCCAACGATAATGGCAAACCCAAGGTGATTATCGCCAAGACGGAAATCGGCAGGGGAATTCCTGAAGTCGCGGGTTCCGCAAAAGCGCATGGTGAAGGCGGAGCGAAATTCATTGAAGCCGCACGAGCGGGCTTGGGTCTGCCGGGCGACGAACATTTTTACGTATCGTCGGAAACCCGTGCGTTTTTTTCCGAGCGCAAGCTGGAGCTCATCGCTCAATTCAATGCATGGCAGGCCACCTATGACGCATGGTCAAAAGCCAATCCAGAACTTGCCAGACAACTCACGGAGGGCGTCGCCCTCTCGATTCCGTCGGATCTCTCGGCCAGCATTCCGGCATTTCCTGCGGATTACAAGGACGCGACCCGTTCCGCTGGCGCGAAGGTCATCAACGATGTAGCGAAAGCGGTTCCGCAATTCCTAACAGGTAGCGCGGACCTTTTCGGATCGACCAAGAATTACCTCAACGGTGCGGGTGACTTCTCCGCCTCAAATCCTGCCGGACGCAACATCTGGTTCGGTATCCGTGAGCATGCGATGGGAGCGATCTGCAACGGTATCGCCTACGACGGACTCTTCCGTGCAAGCGGAGCGACCTTCTGCGTGTTCGCGGATTATGTTCGTCCCGCCATTCGTTTGGCGGCGCTTTCCAAACTGCCAACCACATTCATCTTCACGCATGATTCCGTGGGTGTCGGCGAAGACGGTCCAACTCACCAACCTGTCGAGACAGTCAGCGGCTTGCGCGTCATACCGGGTCTCGATGTGATTCGTCCGGGAGATCCGGAGGAAACCGCTGGGGCGTTCATCGCATCGATGATGCGCACCGACGGTCCGACCGCTTTAATCCTGACCCGTCAGGCGATTCCGACACTTGGTGAGCTCTCTGTTGAGGAGCGCCGCAATGGCGTGCTTCGCGGGGGGTATGTTGCCGTCAAGGAAACCGGTGCGTTGAAAACCATCCTCATCGGCACTGGCTCGGAGTTGCAACATTGCGTCGAGGCTGCCAAGCAGCTTGGCGACGGTGTGCGCGTGGTTTCCATGCCCTGCGTTGAGCGCTTTGAAAGACAATCCGCTGAATACAAAGAAAGCGTTTTACCGAAAGCATGCACCAAACGGGTTTCCATCGAAGCCGGTGTCACCGACATCTGGTGGAAATATGTCGGCACCGAAGGCAAGGTGCTCGGCATCGATCGTTTCGGCATCAGCGCACCCGGAGATGTCGTGATGAAAGAGCTCGGCATGACCGCTGCGGATATTGTCGCTGCCGCGAAGTAAAACGGATATCGGTGATCAGGAGTGAATTACTCCTGATCCCTTTCATACTGACGTCGCGTTGTGTCGTTGATCGTCTTCCATTGGTTGCGGGGAGCGAAATCGATCTTGTCGCTATCGAATCCATCACTACTTGTTCGCCTCCCTTTTAAACAAGCCTCTTCCGCAAAATCTGTGGGTTGAACTGGCATCCGAGCGCTGTGTAGCTGCGAGAAGTTCTTGAAAGTTGTCCACAACAGACCGATTCGAGAATGAGCCTTTACC
>JBIKNX010000018.1:0-21327 GCA_044358435.1 Luteolibacter sp. | reverse complement strand
AATGAGCTCGCTTTGTTTTCGAGCTGGAAGTCGGCTTTTTCGTTGATACATTGGCTTGTCTAACTATGCGATTTTTCCTCGCTTAGCTAGTACAGCCCCAAACTTTTTGATCTTTCTCCACACACCAAGCGACGACCTTGTCCGCTTCGTCAACGAGGAATCCAGCCGTGCCGAGCGTGCCGCGGTCGGCATTTTGATAGATGCCTTGGCTGCGCTCCGCGTCTTTGAAAACTTTCGGCGCATTCGGGTAACCGAAAAATTCCCGGAAGAAGCGGATGATGCGCGGATGGCTTACGGCATAGGAAACGACTTTGCTGGTGTTACCACTTGGATCGATGCTGCCGTGATAGTATGTCTTGTCATCCAGCAAGCGGGTAACTTCGCGTTTGAAATCGTCCCGGTTTTCGAGCTGACCCTGTGAGGCGGCTTCGAGTAACTCTGCATCGGGATCCTTGTCCCCCATTGCGTAGGATATCGCATACGCCGCCTCGCGTGCCGAGAGTATTTTCCGACCGTGTTTGTCTGGCGCACCCGCACCAAACTCGAGGCGATAGAGAAATTCAGATTCTAACAAAACCGTCTTAAGCATTTGTCGCAGTCCTTCACTATTGCCCGCGGCTGTGATCGCCTCCCGGGTGATTGCGAAATATTTCACCATCTCCGTCTCTGTGGGAGGACGACGGAGCACGAGGTTGAATTGTTTGGTAATTGCGGCACGCACTTGATCATCGCTAGGCGCCGATTTGCTGAGGATCATGTTTTCAAATTCAATGGGAGTGGCGCTTGGAGACCAGCGATCTTTCGGATCAGAAAATTCATCGGCTTTGATTTCACCAGCCTTCACTCGTGCAGGACGAATCTGTTTTTCAGATATCCATTCCACATTGGTCAGCATCACCAACAAGCTTCCTCCATCGAGCTGGCCGATGTCATAATCGCGCACACCGGATGCGTCGGGCAGAACGAAGGGATTCGTGATTCCAGTGAGTGGTGTGTTGCGTTCTTTGCCTTCGAGTAAAAAAACATTGCGCACCCTTTCGTCAAAAATCTGCGGACTGACCAACCAGCGCCGCGCAGGCGTGAAGGCGGCCTGTTGGTTTTTTCCGCTGAACAGCTCGTGATGATCCACATAATTTCCGTAGGAGGGATAGCGGAGTTTATCCTCCAGCTTGGAGGCATTGTGCGCATTGAGGACGTCCCAAAACCATGAGCCGAGTTGTTCGCGCTCTTCCTTGGTTGGCTGGTCCTTTTTCTTCGGCGGCATCTGCTTGAGATACACCTGCTCCAAGGCGCGGTTCATAAGATCAAGGCGCGCCTGCAAGGGCAGCTCTTCGAGATTATCCAGACGGATGTCGCCTTTCTCCGTGCCATCCTCGTGGCAGTCCGTGCAGTAATTGCCAAGAATCTCCTTCGCCTTGGACGGCACTTTGAAATCCTTGTCTCCATAAGCCAATCCATGCAGACAGAACGAACCCAGCAGAACAGAAGAACAAATGAGACGCGTGGAGAACATGTGAGAGGTGAGGGTGCTAAAAAATCAGAGGGGTTTTGAAACGCAGGAACCGATCAACCAAGCCGTGACTTGATGGTTTACCGTCCAAGTGCGCCCACTCTATCGCCTAAAAACCAAACGTCTAAGAATAAATGAAGGTCCACTTGCCTCATTTGGATTCAGGTTTAGCAGCCACCGCCATGGCTATTACTTGGCGGGCTTTTCCATCATCCGCCTCGCCAGATCCTGCAACTCCTCAACCGGAATCGCAAAAGTCTCGCAGCGGTTCGCCCGTGCGATATTCATCCCCACGATCCGGCCTTTCATATCCAGCACCGGACCGCCCATAGTGCTGCTGTTTGCCAAAATATCATGTTGGATGACACGCGGAAATCCGCTTCTGCGCCGGGAGAAATCACCGCTCATCTGGTCATTGCGGTCCGGCTCATGAGCCATCTCACCACGCGGTGCCAACCTGACCGCCAAATCCAGGTTTTTTCCGGCGCGCTTTACCGTCAAAGTCACTTCGTCACCCACTTTCTTATCCTTCAGAGCCTCGGCGATCTCCTCAAACTTGGCGACTTTTCTCCCATCCAGAGCGACGATGAGATCCCCCACCCGCACCCCCGCCACCTTGGCTCCGCTTTCTTCGGAGACTTCCTTGACCCGGAGCTTGTCTTTGATGATCTCCAAAACAAGTCCCAGCCCCGCCCCGCCAGCCGTTGGAATTTCACGCGCTTTCGCGCTGATGATTCCGGCGAGCACCCGTCTTTTTGTGCGGCTTGTCGCGCCATTCACCACCACCCAGGTCCCCTGCTCCAATTTGCTGTCCGGAGCAAACTCGGCGGGAGTCAAATCCTGCGCTTCCACTTTAAGCAACGCGACATCCCAAAGCGGATCCACCGAGATCACTTTCACCTCATCGAATGATCGCTTATCAACCCGCACGGACAACTTGATCGGGCTTGAGACATTGTCATCAGGTGCCGCCAGTTCCAAGCTTTTGGCTCCAGGTATTGCCAATTCTTTCCCAACAGCCTCCGTTTTTTCATGATCAATCTCACTGGCTTTGGTCAGAATATATCCATCTCTGGAGAGAACGATTCCGTATGCGATTTCAGCATTCTTGTCATAAATCACGGCACTGCATTGCTGAATCACCTGCCGCTGCGGCTCAAACAAATCCGTGATGAATGTGCCTGTTAGACGATACGGAGTCTCCAGGGATTGTTGGGCAACAAGCATTTCCGCGCAGGCAAGCCCTGCCAAGAACACGAAACATTTAACGTTCCGCAAGCTCCACAGTGATTTTTTGTTCTTTTCCATCTCTTGAAATATCCAATTCCAACTCATCCCCCGCCGATTTGTCTTTGATCACCGCCTGGAGATCTTCGCGCGACATGACTTCCTTGCCATCCATCCTGCGGATGATATCGCCGACTTTGAGCTCGGCTTTTTCGGCCGCTGTTTTTTTACCAACCTTGGTAATTTCCAGGCCACCCTTGATTGGTTTTGTCGCGATACCGAGCATGCCGTTGCCCTTGACGGGGCGCTGGGCAAAGGGACCCTCGCCCATGAATTCGGATTTCATCAACGGCTCCCAGTTGTCCAAAAACACCTGAACCGGCACATGCATGTTGACCGGAAGCTGGGGACCCACCCGTGAATGAATCCCGATAAGCCGCCCTTCGATATCGAACAAAGGTCCTCCCGAATCTCCACCGATCAGGGTTCCGTCCGTTTGATAGGTGGCGTTTTTAATTCCCACCAAGCGTGCCAGACGAGCCACCACTCCTCGGTCCTGATTGAAGCCGCCCGAGTGTCCGAGCGAGAAAACCCAGTCGCCCAATTTGATATTGCCGGTGCGATTCAACTCCACGAACGGATACTCGCCGGGCTCGCTGATTTGTATCATGGCAGCATCCGTCTCAGACATCAGACCCAAAGTCTTTGCCTTGAGCCGTTTGCCATCAGGGAGGATGATGGTGACTTTTTTTCCAACACCCCCCGAAACGTGCGCGGCGGTCATCACCAATCCATCTTTGGAAACGATCACTCCGCTGCCAAACCCGTTTCCGATATCAACCGAAACCGTCGCTCCTCTCGCCTTGGGCAATGCCGCGAGCAGAGCTTCCTGAATCAGCATCAGATCCTGTTGGTTTTCCGGAGCTTTTTTCTCATTCAAAGAAAAAGCGTGCGCCTCTGTCTGAGCGAGCCCGAACAACCCGATCCCCCACAGGATCGATAACCATGGAACCGGGCTTTTCATTTCACAATTCCAGTATCTCAACCTCATACCCGTCCGGATCGGTCACAAACGCCATCTTGCGTTCGCCCTTACCAAATTTTTCACGCCAACCCGCCGGCCAAATTTCAATCCCGCTTTCTTCTAATCCATCACAGTAGGCAATGATGTCCTGAACCCCCAGCGCGGTATGCATCAAATCCTCTGGGCAGCGATACTCGTATTCGGCCGACCACGTCAGCTCCAAAAAAACATCATTTCCCTCAAGTTCCATAAACGCCAGACGATTTCCCTGAGGCGAATCTTTTTGCTGAGCCAGGCGGTAGCCCAATTTCTGATAAAATAATATCGACTCATCCAGGCTTTTGACCCTGATGCGAGTATGTAAAAATTTAATCTTCACCCTCCCAACCTAACCAACTCCCTCCAGCCCGCAAGCTTCAGTTCAATTTTTCAATCGCGAGGACAAACAAGGAGCGGCTGCATGTTGCCGCCGTCTTAGCTATTGAAAGATGAGCGGCAGAATGCAGCCCCTCCTTGCGATCGACCAGCCGTCGCTTTCTCAAACCAGCCCGTCCTTCCGCGCCTGCTTCCAATACGCGTATTCCGAGCGGTTGAAATCCACATACTCCGGCGAAAGATCGCTGGAATACATCGTGTAGGTAGCCTGCCCTTGGTTAAGATCGATATCGATTTCAAACTCCGGATGGGAAACCGCCTCGCGAAGATCGTCCATCGGAGTTTCCGCCTGCAACCCGCCGAGGCAGGCGGCTTTTCCGCCGATGTAAATATCGATCAGCTCCTCACGAATCCGTGCCCTTGAGTAACCCACCGCATGTATGATCCGGCCCCAGTTGGGGTCGCCACCATTCCATGACGCTTTCACCAAGGCGCTTTTACACACCGCTTCCGCGACTTTTTTCGCATCAATATGGGTGCGGGCACCTTTGACGTTGACGGTGACGAATTTCGTCACCCGCTCGCCATCGCGCACCACGGCTTTCGCAAGTTCGAGCATCACCCATCCGAGCGCATTGCGAAATTGATGGCAGGCACTGCCGCCTCTTCTTGCCAATGGCATACCGGAAGCACCGTTGGCCAAAACGATCACCGAATCATTGGTACTCATATCACCATCGATCGTGATCCGGTTGAAGCTTTCCTCGACGGATTCCTGCACTGCACCCTGGAGGCAGTCCTGGGACAAATTCGCGTCGGTGGTGATGAAGCAGAGCATCGTCGCCATACTCGGGGAAATCATTCCCGCGCCTTTGACGCAGCCGCCAATCCTCACCCGTTGGTCGCCCATATCGAATGAGATCGCGATCTCTTTTTCATGAGTATCGCTGGTGAGGATCGCCCTTGCCACATGATTGCCCTGCTTGGTCGCAAGTCCGCTTACCAAATTCTCGATCTTCGGTGTCAAGCGCATCATCGGCATCGGCAAGCCGATCACACCCGTCGAGCAAACCCCAACTTGGGATTTTTTCAGACCCAACTCACCCGCCACGCTTTCACACATCGCCGTCGCATCGTGAAGGCCCTGCATGCCGGTACACGCATTCGCGTTTCCCGAGTTCACCACTACGGCGCGCAAGGATCCTTTTCTCAGGTGACTCTGTGTCACTTTGACCGGCGCGGCTTTGACTTTGTTGGTCGTAAAAGTTCCCGCAGAACGACAAGGCTTCTCCGAGTAGATCAAGGCGAGATCCAAGCGATCGCTATCGGGATTTTTAATCCCACAGCTCACCGCACTCGTTAGAAAACCCTTGGCAGCACTCACTCCACCCTTGATTCGTGTAATTGGAAAATCCATTTCAGAAAAAACTCGACCGCCACGCTAGCGACTTGAAATCCCACTCCGCAAGCAAACTTTACCCCCGGACCGCGTGAGTCCACTCGCGCTCTTTTGTTTCACCCTTCACCCTTCACCCTTCTAGATCACCCTTCCCCAAATCGCTTTCAAATAGCGCGATTCCGGATAATTCGAGAGTGTCGGGTGATCGCCACCCGCTCCGGTCCGATCGAATACCTGCAGGCGCTTGTCCTGCCGGTGAATGACACCCGTAACGATGTTTTCAAAAGCCTCAACCCCGAGCTGCCCCGAACACGAACACGTCACCATCACCCCGTCCTTATCCACCAACTGCGAGGCAAGCTTGTTAAGATCATGATACTTCGCGTAGCCGATCTCATCCTCTTTTCCAAACATGAACTTGGGAGGATCCACCATCACCACATCCCACTTCCGGCCGTTTTCGATCATGGTCCGCACCCATGTGAAAGCATCCGCATGCGTGAGCTTCACCTTCGCACTGTTCAAGTTCGCATTGCGCTTCGCCATCGCCACCGCCGCCTCATCGAGATCGACGGCGGTCACTTCGGTGGCGCCTCCGAGGGCGGCGGAAATGGAAAATCCTCCGGAATAGCAGCAAAGATCCAACACGGTTTTTCCCTCGCACAGGTCACCGAACTTCTTCCGGTTGTCTCGCTGATCGCAGAAAAAACCGGTTTTGTGACCCTGTGAAAAATCGATCTCATATCGCACGCCGTTCTCCAAGACTTTAACCGAGCGCACCGCATCGCTCTGCACACCCCCGGACCTTGGAATGCCCTCAATCTTCGCCAAGTCAGAGTCCACCTGCACCACCACACGCCGGGTTCCGAATGCCTCATGCATCAACGGCAACCAGTGTTCCAAGCGCATCCACGCGGCAAAAGCCGTGATTTCCACCGAAAGCACATCGCCAAATTTGTCGGCCACCATTCCCGGGAGAAAATCCGCATCGCCATGCACGCAGCGATAGCATTCCGTAGCACGATCCAGCTTCAAAAACTGCCGTCGCAATTCAGCCGCGCGAGCAATCGCGTTTTCAAAGAAACTTTCATCCAAATCCTCCATCGAATGGCTCACAATGCGCAGCGGCATTCGCGCCTTGGGATTCCACAAGCCCCAGCCAAACCGCGTGCCCTGCTTGCCAAAAACCTCCACCAAATCTCCGGGCTTCGCATCCCGGGAAACCTCACCCACCATCTTCGGCCAGATCGAAGGATGAAACGTCTGATATTTTAAATGAACCTTGGGCACACACCCATCCTTGCTTTAAATCTCAAATTTCAAATCTCAAATTTCAAATCTTGCAACATCTCCTCCCTCCTCATCGCGAAAAAGCTCGCAAAAACCCTTTTCCATCCGCATCCATCTACCGCCTGCACCAACAACTCTTCCTTGAATGACTTTTGAGCATCAGCGAAACCCCTTTACTCACGAAGTCACACCTCATAGCCCTTGGGCAAACTTGAACTTTGAAATTTGAATTTTCGTGAAACTGCACCGCCACCTCTGCGCCTCAACGCTCGAAATCGCCAAATCCGTCCTAGTTCATCATCGCGTCCTCGATCACGAACTCGCCGCCGCTTTCGATCAAAACCCGAAATGGGGCAAACGCGATCGCTCCTTTGTCGCCGAGTCATTGTTTGAAACCACCCGCTGGCGTCGCGCCCTTGCGTTCCTTGTCGATTCCGAGGAAACCCAATCCCTCCTGACCGCTCAATGGCTACGAATGGGTTACGAACTTCCTGATTGGCACCAATACAACGGCCGCCCAGCCAATGAAATTCTCGCCCACCAACCGCTCCTCGACGATCAACCGCGCGCCGTTCGCCAATCCATCCCCGATTGGATCGACCAACTCGGCCACGCCGAACTCGGCGATCTCTGGGAACCGCAGCTCACCGCCCTCAATCAAAAGCCATCGGTCTTCCTCCGCGTCAACACCCTCATCACCACCCGCGAGAAAGCCCAAGCATGGCTCGCGGAAAACAACGTCGAAACCACCACCCTCCCCCATCACCCCGACGCCCTCGCCCTGACTCCCGGGAAAATGTTGCCCAAATCCCTGCGCCTCGATGGTCGGATCGAAATTCAAGACCCTTCATCCCAGTTCATCTCCCCCCTGTTAGATCCTCAACCCGGCGAGCGCATCATCGATGCCTGCTCCGGAGCAGGCGGCAAAGCCCTACACCTCTGCGCCCTCTCACACAACGAAGCCAGAATTTTCGCCATGGACGTCGATCCCAAAAAACTCGCTTCTCTCCAAATCCGCGCCAAACACGCACGAGCCACCTCCATTTCCCCCAAACCCATCATAGAAACCACCCCGGCCGATTTTGAAAACATCGCGGATTCCCTGCTCATCGACTCTCCCTGCTCCGGCCTCGGCACTTTAAAACGCCAACCCGATCTTAAATGGCGACTCAAACCCGCCGCCCTCGACCGCGTCCGCTCCATCCAAGCCGAACTCCTCGCCACCTACCCCCGCATGCTCAAGCCCGGCGGCAAACTCCTCTACGCCACCTGCTCCATCCTCCCCTCGGAAAATCAGGACCAGGTGAGCAAATTTCTCAAAAACCGCCCCGACCAATACCGCCTCATTTCCCAACACAACCTCCTCCCCTCCGAGACCGGCTTCGACGGCTTCCACGCCTCCCTGTTAGAAAAGCTGTAACGTGACTGGGACTTGTCGTCCCTGTGTTTCGCCAGGAAATCATGTCCCGTCTTCAGTGGTTGGTCACTCCACGCCCAAATCGACATCGGCCGTGGCGCGAAGATAGCGATGCATTGCCCATACAACTGCCCCACCATCTTCAGAGCCCAAAAATCCCATCCAATTTGATCACAACTTACGTCCAGGCACTTATATCCGTAAGCTTATGGCTTGGATTTCACCCACTTATCGCAATATTTTCGCTAACGCGAATTTTTCGCATTTTATCCTTGAAACGCGATTTTGTTGCGTTAGAAAACTCCCGTTATGAAACCACTGAACCAAATCCTCGCCTCAACCGTCCTCCTCTCCTCCGCCGCGATGGCCACCGGTTTCCTCACTCCCTTCGAGCACATCCATGCCAGTAAAAACGGCACTCCCTACGTTCACTCATTCGGCATTGAACCGGCTTTCACGGGTCGCGATCTTTTCATCGATCACACTTTCATCGATGGCGATGGCTTCACCGAACATGAAACCGAAGTGGAACTCGAGTGGGCATTCACCAAACACCTCGGCATGATCCTCGAAGTTCCTTACATCTATGAAGACGAAGAAGGAGTCGGTTCCGCAAAAGGTTTTGGTGACCTCGCCATCGTTCCGCGCGCGCTTCTTATCGAACAAGATCGTTTCCTTCTTACCACCCAACTCGAAGTCGTACTCCCAACCGGCAGCAGCAGCTTCGGCGGCGACACCGCGATAGCACCCGGCATCGCCATGTGGAACGATCTCGGAAACAACTTCACCCTGAATTCCCAGGCCTTTATCGAACACGGCTTCGATGCCGATGAAACCGAATTGGGCATCGGCCTTGGCTTGGTGAAATCCTTTGGTGAAAATCACGCCGGACACGACCACGCGCATGATGGTACTGGCATGCTTCACCTCCACCTTGAAGTCACCGGATCCACCCCGCTCAATGGTGCAGACAAAGGTGATATCAACCTCGAAGGTCTTGTCGGACTAACCTACGGAGTCGCCCAAAACTTCGATGTCCGTGCAGGTTACTTCTTCCCCATCACCAGACCCAATGACTTTAGCTACGGCCTCACAACCGGTCTGATCTACCACTTCTAAGTTATCTAAAGTAGTAAGCAAATACACAACCCATCATCACCCACGCGTGATGATGGGATTTTTTTGTGGTTCCTCCCAGAAAGGAACCGCGATTTTCAATCGCGACTGCAACCGCCGCGTCAGCCCGAAATATCTCGCTCACAAGGTCGCGATTGAAAATCGCGGTTCCTTTCTGGGATCTCCAAGTCTAGCGTCTTTTCATGCTCCGCATTCACACTCTCAAAACCTGCGACTCTTGCCGCAAAGCCACCAAATGGCTCACGGAACACAAGCTCCCTTTCCAGGAAATCCCCATCCGCGAAAACCCACCCAGCCCCGCCGATCTCAAGCGCGCCCTCGCCAGCCTCGATGGCGACATCCGCAAGCTCTTCAACACATCCGGCCAGGATTATCGTTCGCTGAACTTGAAAGAAAAACTCCCAACTCTATCTATCAAGCAAGCTCTCGAACTCCTCGCCAGCAACGGCAACTTGATCAAACGCCCTTTTCTGATCTCAAAATCCGAAACTCTGGTAGGGTTTCAGCCGGAAACGTGGCGGCGGATTGTATCCGCCATGCCAAAATAGCACTTCTCATTCATCGGGAATGTTCTCACATTTCCGCCATGTCCATTTCCGATTCCGCCAATTCCTTCGTTTGTGATCTTGTCGCTTACGAACCCGGCAAACCCATCGAGGAAACCGCCCGTGAGCTTGGGCTCGATCCTAAATCCATCATCAAGGTTGCTTCCAACGAAAACCCTCTCGGCCCCTCCCCGCTCGCCCAACAGGCGATGCGTGATGCGATTTCCCAAGCCCATATCTACCCGGACGGCGGCGGCTACAAACTCCGCACCGCGATTGCTGAAAAACTCGGCTTTGATCTTTCCAACATCATCCTCGGCAACGGCTCGAATGAAATCATCGAGCTCCTATGCCACACCTTCCTCAACCGCGATGCCGAACTGATCGCAGCCAAACACGCCTTCGTCGTTTATAAATTGATGGCCACGCTTTTCGGCGCGAAATACGTCGAGGTCGATGATCCGGAATTCATCCACGATCTCGATGCGATGGCCGCCGCGATCACGAACCGAACTCGTCTCGTTTTTGTCGCCAACCCCAACAATCCCACCGGCACGGTGGTCACTCAGGAAGCGATTGATCGCTTTGTTGAAAAAATCCCCGCTCACGTGATCGCCGTGTTCGATGAAGCCTACTTCGAGTTTCTTGACACTCCACCGGATGTTCTCAAACACGTCCGGGCGGGAAAAAACGTGATCGTCTTGCGCACTTGTTCGAAAATCCACGGCCTCGCCGCGTTGCGGATCGGTTACGGCATCGCACCAAAACCCATCGCCGATCTGCTCCAGAAAGCCCGCCAACCCTTCAATACCAACGCGTTTGCCCAAGTCGCCGCGCTCGCCGCGCTGGACGACGAAGACCACATCCGGAAAACCCGCGAGATCAACCGTCAAGGCCTTGCCTTTTACGAAAAAGCTTTCACGGAGCGCGGCCTCGAATACGTCCCATCCGTTGCCAACTTCATCCTCGTGCGGGTCCAAAACGGCGATCAAGTCTTCAAGAGCATGCTGCAAAAAGGCGTGATCATCCGCGCGATGTCCGGCTACAAACTCCCGGATTGGGTCAGGATTTCCATCGGCACCCCCGCAGAAAACCAACGCGCCCTCGAAGTCTTGGACGAAGTGTTAAGCTCCAAATCTTAAATTTCAAATTTCAAGTAAGAAACTAACTTTCCCTGCCTCTTAAAATCCGATCTTCTACGCGTTTTCTCCCCGACCTCTGCGCCTCTGCGGTTAATGCTCCATAGTTCAACAATCCTCAATCGACAATCGTCAATCCTGCTCCCATTCTCCCTGCGTCATGAATTTCTCCGGCATACACACCGCCCTCATCACCCCTTTCCGCAACGGAAAAGTCGACACCGAGGCATACCGCGCACTCATCGAAAGACAGATCGCAGGAGGAATCACGGGTATCGTTCCCTGCGGCACCACCGGCGAATCTCCAACCTTGGCAACGGAGGAGCACATCGAAGTCATCAAACTCGCTGTGGAGTTTGCCGCAGGTCGTTGCCTCGTTATCGCCGGCAGTGGAGCCAACTCCACCACTGAGGCCATCGAACTTACCCAAGCGGCTGAACTGGCTGGCGCAAACGGTTCCCTTCAAGTTTGCCCATACTACAACAAGCCTTCCCAAGAAGGACTTTATCTCCATTTCAAAGCGATCGCATCCGCCACATCGCTTCCCATCATGCTTTACAGCGTGCCGGGTCGTTCCAGTATCGAGATCGCAACGGAAACCGCCGCGCGTCTCGCTGCCGATTGCAAAAACATCACCTCCATCAAAGAAGCCGGCGGCTCGGTCGATCGTGTCAACCAGCTCGTCCAGGCCCTCCCAGATGGCTTCGGCATCCTCTCTGGTGACGATCCTCTAACACTTCCATTCATCGCAGCCGGAGCAAACGGCCTCGTTTCCGTCGCCTCCAACCTCATCCCGGAAGTGATGACCCAGCTCGTCAATCACTGCCTTGCCGGTGAATTCGCCGAAGCGCTCACCATGCAAAAACATTACTATCCCCTCATGCGCGGCCTGATGTCCCTCGACGTCAATCCCGTCCCGATCAAAACCGCCGTCGCCATGCAAGGCCACTGCAGCCCAGAACTCCGCCTTCCGCTCGCACCCCTGTCAGCTACTAACGAAAACGCCCTCCGCGCGCTGCTTCGATCTTACAGTTTGATCTGACCGATCAGTCAAATCCGTCTGATCAGACTGATCTCTTAAATTCACCATTCACCATTCACTCTTCCATGTCTTCCCCAAAACTCTTCAGTCCAGGTCCCGTCGATGTTTCACCCGAAACCTTCGCTGCCATGTCCCACACCATGATCGGACACCGCGGTAAAGAATTCGAAGACCTTTACGCTTCTCTCCAACCCGGGCTCAAAGAAATCTTCGGAACCACCCGACCCGTCTTTCTCTCAACCTCATCCGCCTGGGGTGTGATGGAAGGCGCACTTCGCAACCTCGGCAGAAAAAAAGTCCTCTGCCTCTGCTGCGGTGCGTTTTCCGATAAATGGCTGGATGTCGCGAAAAAATGCGGTTTGGAAGCCGAAGCTGTTCAAGTCGAGTGGGGCCAAGCCATCAGCCCGGATGCGGTCCGCGAAAAACTTGCAGAAGGTGGATTTGACACCGTCACTTTCATCCACTCGGAAACCTCCACCGGAGTTCTCAACGACCTCGCAGGCATCGCCGCCGCGGTGAAATCATTTCCCGATACGATGCTCATCGTCGATACAGTCTCGTCTCTCTCGACCGTCGATATCGACATGGACAAGCATGGAATCGATGTCTGCCTCGCCGGGGTCCAAAAAGCCCTTGCGCTTCCACCCGGTCTCGCGGTCTTCGCGGTTTCCGAAGCAGCGATGGAACGTTCAAAAACCATTCCTGACCGCGGCTACTATTTTGATTTCCTGGAGTTTGCCAAAAACGACGCGGCCAACAACACCCCAACCACTCCCGCAATCTCGCTTCTTTTCGGGCTTCAATACATTCTCGGAAAAATCGCTGAAGAAGGCTTCGCCGCCCGGAAGTCCCGCCATGCGAAAACCAACGCGATGATTCACGAATGGGGTGCGAAACATGGTTTCCGGCTTTTCGCTCCCGAGGGTCATCGCTCCTTCGCCCTCACCTGCTTCGCCACTCCGGAGACCTTGGATCTCAGTGGTTTCATCAAGGCCCTCAAAACCAAATACAACTTCCTGATCAACGGCGGTTACGGCAAAGTCAAAGGCACCACCTTCCGCATCTCCAACATGGGCAACGAAACCGAAGCCACCATGCAGGAACTCATCGATGCGATGGACGACATCCTGAAAGATCTCTAGTTCAGCCCAGCAACTCTTGAATCATCGCCGCGTCGAGTTTTCTCACCACATCGGCATCGGCCAACAGACCTTCCGCAAGCTTGGCTTTATCAAGCTGCAAACGATGGATTCGCTCCTCGACGGTTTCCTGACAGAGCAGCTTGTGAACAAACACCGGCTTATCTTGGCCAATTCGATACGCGCGATCCGTCGCCTGTGCCTCGGCTGCCGGATTCCACCACGGGTCGTAATGAATCACGGTATCAGCTGCCGTCAGGTTCAACCCGGTGCCACCAGCCTTGAGCGAAATGAGAAAAACGGGGAATTTGCCGGACTGGAATTGTTCCACCAGCTTGCCCCGATCTTTGGAACCACCCGTCAATTTGAGATAGGCAACTTTGGCTTTCACCAAATATTCCTCAATCAACCCGAGCATGGTGGTGAACTGTGAAAAAACAAGAACACTGCGCCCCTCCTCCACCAGCGTATCCAACAGTTCTTTCAAATAATCCAACTTTGCGGAGCTATGGATTCCGGCCGCGAAATCCTCGGGCAACAAACGGGGATCACAACAGATCTGCCGAAGTTTCAGCAACGCATCCAAAAACACGATTTGGGATTGCTCGATGCCGCGCGCGGCAATCGCCGCCCTGACACGCTTGTCCATGGTCGCACGCACGGTTTCATAGAGATCTTTCTGATCACTCGACAGCTCGATCAAATGCACCATCTCGGTTTTGGGAGGCAACTCCTTCGCCACTTGATCTTTCGTCCGCCTCAGCACCAATGGCGCGATCCGCTTCTTCAATATCGCATTTTTCTCGGCATCACCCTCATCCTCGATGGGCTTGCGAAAATTTCGATTGAAGGCGTCTTCCGTCCCCAGAAATCCGGGGATCAAAAAATGCATAAGGCTCCAAAGCTCGCCGAGATGGTTTTCAATCGGAGTCCCTGACAAACACAAGCGATGCCTTGCCATGACCTGACATGCCGCCTGGGCGACTTTCGCCCGTGGATTCTTGATATACTGGGCCTCATCCAATACGAGGATGTGATACTCGTAAGCGAGCAGTTTTCCGATATCCCTTTGCAACAAAGCGAACGATGTGATCACCAGATCGGCATGCGGAATGGAACGGTAATATTTTTTCCTGTCCGGCCCATTCAATACCAGCACCCGCAAGGACGGAGCGAACTTGATAGCCTCCGCCCGCCAGTTCGGAACCACCGAGGTTGGCGCGATCACCAGCGATGGCCTTCCGCCGCTGCGTCCACTCGTTTTCTCCGCCATAAGATGCGCGAGCGTCTGCAGGGTTTTTCCCAAACCCATATCATCCGCCAAAATCCCATGCAGCCCGTGGCCTGCCAAAAACTGCATCCATTGAAAACCTCCTTTCTGATAATCCCTCAATGTCGCTTTGATTTCGCCGGGCGTGTCAACTTCCTCGACTTTGGAAAAATTTTCCAAGCGCTGCTTCAGCTTCGCCAAACCTTTCGGAATCTCAATCCCCAAGCCTTCCAGCCCGCCCAATGCAGCGGCATCCAAAGCATGCACCCGCGCTTTTCCGAAAAACCTCGGATCCACAAGAGCCGATAAATGTTGGAGCAACCGCCGCACTCTCCCGACAGGCAACTTCAGCGCATCTCCATTCGGCAAAGGCGCATAAACAAATCCCTGATTCGGCCTATCCAGAGTCTCTTCGAGGAAATCCTGTTTCAACAAGCCGGCGAGAATCGGCATCAAATCATGGCGCTCGCCATCCACATCAAAGCCGACCGACAAACTGAACCACCCGCCGTCCGAAAAATCACCAACGTAAATTTCATCATCGTTCTCACCTGTTAGACGCGTATGCCATTTCTCAGGACCGGCATCGTGCACTTGATGACCGACCCCTTCCTCGTATTTCACACTCCATCCCGAATGCTCTAACACATTCGCAAACTCTCCCCGAAACTGATGCCAGAACGTATCCACCGACACCCGTCCCGGATCCGGAAACCATTTGTCAATTTCACCAGCCGCATCGACCTTGCGCGATTTCATGCTGAGCAGAAATCGCCATGCGGGATTCGTCCGCATCGATGAAAGCCCGATATCGCGCAGATCTCGAATCGCCCGCTGTTCTTTCGGAGTCGTTCCCTCATCGAGAGCCGATGCCAGAGGCTTGGACCGGCCGTCATATTTCACAAAGGCCTCGGCGAAAATCCATTCTTCCGGTTCCTCTTGCCCCATCGATTTCAACAACATTTGGGTCGCCCGATCCACCGCATCCTTGCGCACCACCAATTCGAAAGCAATATCACGCGCCCCCTCAATCGCCTTATCCACCGATTTCCTCATCTCCCTGTGCTCCGCTCCTCTTTCCAGCTCCATGGCCACCGCCTCCGAAGCGGCGCGTCCCGAATATTTCTGCAAATGTTTTGTCTTCGCCATTTTCCCCAAAAGCGCGAAGCCGTGCTCACAAAAAGTCCCGATCCCACAACTGCAGTCCGTCTCGAAAAGCATCTGCCCGCCCTGCTCCCAAAACGAAGCCTCCACTTTCTCCCCCATCACCCGCCCGCGCGCCTGGGTCTCTTCCTCCCCTTCCAACTGCAATTCCTGAACTTTTGCGACCAGACGTCCGCCTATGAACCGCGCCTCATCGCCGAACCGCTCTACCCAGCCCGCCTCCGCCAAAAAATTCTCCAGTGCCTGTATCATCAATCGCAGAGAAACCTATTTTCCAGCCGTCCCATCGTCCATCTTGTTTTCAAAAACCCAATTTGATAACCCGTCCGGACCGGAATGTTTTTATGAAAAACCTCCGCGAGGCACAAACTTGCCTCTCCCCATGGTTGAGCAAGCGGCGGCTGGAGATTTGGATCATCCCCTTTGTCTTTCAAGCATCACCAGCATGAAAAACGAGAGAATCAAATTCAGTTCCTCCCGAGGGTCCATGTTCTCTGTTTTTTCGATGAGGAATTTCCCTTCAAAAAAGGCAGCCAGTTTGGACAGACGCATTACGGGTTTGCCGTGAGTGCCCACCGCCAAATACTTCGGATGGAAAAAATATCCGGAAAACATTCCCAGAATGGGAATTCCACCCAACAAACCATCCATGAACTTCACCCAAGGGTTTTCCTCGCTGATCATGAAGTTCGGTTTGTTTTCTTCCGGATTGAAAACCTCGTAGTGAGCCCTCCAAATCGATCTCCAACCTTTTCTTCCAACGGATCCGATCGCCTGCCCGGACGCATCGGTCGAGTTGTATCTGGCTGACCAATCAATCACTTGGTTTGCTTTGATTTCAGCCAGCTTCACCGCTCTGGTCCGGTCACCAAAGACATCGACATGTTCCTTGAATTTGAAAAATTTCTGATTGGTATGCACCACCACCCGGCCTGCGGCATCCGTCACCGTGACTTGTGTCGTCAAGGCAATCAACTTGAAACTGAGTTGCAAAGGATACACCACATTCTGCATGTGACTCGAAATATCATCCGTCACCGGCAAGGTTGAGGGAATGATCGGAGGCTGAACCATGGGAGCCGTATTGGAATTTTCTGACATGCGAACACTCCACAATACCAGCGCCAAAATCCAAGCACGGAGTCGAAAACTTTCCGCCTCATTCAGCCAGAATATCCAGTATCGCTCCTGCGGCAACAACCCCGAAAGTCGCCGTGACATGCGTCGCCGTGCCATAGCCCGTGGCACAGTTCAAACGCATGTCCGAACCCTCGGGTCTCTCGCAGGAAACCTCGCCATCACCGCTTGGATAAATGGGAGGCTCATCTGAAAACACCGCGCGTATTCCCATTTCCGCGGGCTTGGAACCCATCGGCACCGCATCGAACCCATGATGCTTTCGCAGGTTTTTCCTCAACTGATGCAACAGGGCGTCTTTTCCGGAGAAGGCGAGGTCCCGCACGCTGATCCGCGTCGCATCGCGTCGACCCCCAGCTCCGCCGCATGTCACCACCGGCAGGCCGCGTTCCCTGCACTCCGCGAGAAGCAGCGCTTTGTGCTGCATCGAATCGATCGCATCGACCACCCCGTGCACCTCGCCGCCCAGGACTTCCTCGACCGAGCGTTCGGTGAAAAAACCTTCGATCACCTCTATTTCACATTCCGGATGAATCGCGCGAACCCGCTCCGCCATGGCAGCGGTTTTCTGCCTGCCGATCTGGCCATCCATCGCATGCAACTGGCGGTTTACATTGGTCATGCAAATTTCATCGAGATCCACCATGCGGATTTTGCCAATGCCCGATCGTGCGAGCGCTTCCACCGTCCATGAACCCACCCCGCCTATTCCAACCACCACCACGCGCGCATGGGAAAACTTTTCCAAAGCCCGGCTTCCGTAAAGACGCGCGATTCCTCCAAAACGATTTTTTGACTCTTCACTCAACATCCTGCCCAACCTTCCAACTTGCAGACGCGCCTTTCAACGTCCATCTCTAGTCCGTGCCCGAAATTCTCATCACCCTTGGCGACCCCGCCGGCATCGGTCCGGAAGTGATTGATGCCGCTCTTGCCTCCGGCAAACTCCCTGCCGGCTTCGATTTCCGCGTCATCGGCGATCGGAATGCCGGATCTCCCGGGAAACCCACCCGCGAATCCGCCCAAGCCGCACTGAACGCACTGAACGAATCCGCCCGCCTCCTTCGCGAAAGTTCTGCCGCCGCCGTGGTCACCGGACCCGTTTCCAAAGAAGGTCTGCAGGCCATCGGTTTTTCATTTCCCGGGCAGACCGAATTTTTCACCCATGCTTTCGGGCTCACCCGGTCCGGCATGCTTCTCACCGGCCCCCATCTTACGGTTGGACTCGCCACGATCCATATCGCGCTGTCCGATGTGCCACGCTCACTCACCCGTGAGAGCATCGTCTCCATCGGAAGACTCACGGCGGATTTCTTACTCAAAAAAGGCATTTCATCCCCGCAAATCGCAGTTTGCGGCCTAAACCCTCATGCCGGAGAAAACGGGGCATTTGGTACTGAGGAACAAAACGTCATCGCTCCGGCCATACTTGCACTCAATCAAAGCGGTATCGCCAACTTCACCGGACCTCATGTCCCAGACGCGATTTTTCGCGATGCCGCCCAAGGCAAGTATCATGCCGTTCTCGCGATGTATCATGACCAAGGACTCATCCCGCTGAAGCTGTTGGATTTTGACGAGGCGGTCAACGTGACGCTCGGCCTGCCGAAGCCCCGCACCAGCCCCGATCACGGAACCGCGTTCGCGATCGCTGGAAAAGGAATTGCCAATCCCTCCTCCATGATCGCCGCGATCAAACTTGCATGTGAGCTGATTTAGAACCGACCCTATGGCGTCACGCTGAAAGGCGGAAGTTTTTGTTCCTCAACCCAGACACTTAAAGGCCCAATCGCAGGGATAAAGTAATCCGATTTCCAATCGTTCATCGGGTAGTTAGCCAATCCAATGGTCACCTTACCACCTTTGAAATCTTCAAGGAATTCCTGCCATACATGACTGCCACGCAGTCCCTGTTTACGCCATGCCACCACCCCATTGTTGATTCCGGCAACATGTTTGCCGTTAACGTATAAGGCGTAACCTTCACCCGAATTATCATGAACACTTCCGTCCACACGGATCCGATAGCGATGACCTTTCTTTGCGGCCGGAAGCTCGAAGGTTTGACGCATTAGCAACACATCATGGTCACAAACGGTGGCGGGCATGGTGCGCTTGGGTGGATACAAAACGTATTTGGATATCCATGCCTGGTTTTCCGGAACCTCAGCCTCCATCCGCATGCCGAACGGTGCCTTGCCGCTTTTCCATCCGGCTTTCTTCACATCAAATTCGGGAGCGAACCAGTTCTCCATGCCGGCAGGCGGCTTCATCTCAAATGGTGCCGGAGCTTTTGCCGCCTTTTCAACTTTTGCCGGTTTTGCGGCAGACGCCTCACCATTGTCAGCGCCTCCGGCATCCTCATTCAATGGTGCCGCTGCTGGGCTGTTCTTGTATGGGCTATTAGGCAAATCGTAAGCGAAATATTCCCATGACGAATGCTTCATATCCGCGACCACCGGTTTCCAATCGTAATCCCGAATACCAGCCGCCTGCAAGTAGGCGACGGCATCGTCAATCGCGTCGTCCAAATACTCCGGTGTCTTGCTTGGCTTCGGTTGGGCTCCCTTGAGCAAATTCTGCAAAACCGTTTGATTGCGGGGATCGGCAACAAATCCTGCAAGCATTCCATCCAACAACATCGGCTTGATCGCCGCGAGGGATACGGCGACCTGCGCTTCAGTCGGATCCACCTTTGCCGCCTCGGCCACAAGTTCTGCGGCAACTTTGGCTTCACGATCCGATTTGGGAATCTCTGCCGCTTCACCACCCTCCAGACGAACCATCGCGCGTCCCATCGCCTCACCCACCAGCAGATAAGTCTCCGGGTTGCGATGGTAATGATAATCTTGGCTGCGCGGGGACTCCTCAATCTCCCGCCAGAAATCACGCGTATCCACCGAGGCAACCGATCCGGCAAACTCCGGGTGCTGCTTGGGATCTCCAACCGCCATCTGCGCCTCCCACACGCCCTGCCAAGGACCCTTTGATAAGCGATAACCATGAAACCCGACCGTCGCGACAACCGCTTTCATTTTTGGAGCCTTGAACTCCTTGCGCAAATCGCCAATCAGATTGACCAGACATTTTTCGTAATCCTCCTTGGTGGCGCCGCTGTCCTTATGGCCTTGGAACCAACCGAAACCCGCAATTTCATAGCCCTGACCTTTGTAGCCGGGAACCACCTTGTCGATGTTGGCAAGTGTCTCGTGCACACCCTTGATCATCGCACGGTATTCAAATCCTTCGAATTCGCTATCGCTGGTTTTTCCACTGGATGGCGGGCGGAAATCATATTGTAGCGACCGATTGCCTTGAGCGGTCTTGATCAGCAGCACCTGTTCATCATGAAATGTGCCCATCACAAATCCAAACCCAACTTCCGGCCCGATGGAATTGCACTTCGGCAAACATTTTTTGTTGGAATCCGCACTCATCGGACAGCCCTTGCCGCCCTCGGTCAATCGCGCCTCTTGGAAATAAACATCGTTGCGGACAGTCCAGTTACCCGCATCATCGATGAGGTAGGGAAACTTTTTGTCTTTCCGGGTCAAAGTCAGGAGATCCCCTTTGCCCACCAAGTCAACCTGCTCCAGCCAGAAAGCGGCCGAACCACCTTTGAAATACGTGATCCGGACGGGATAACGTTTTCCTGCCTCAAGCGTGATTTTGTTCAATGCCGGCTTGCCTCCGACTTCCTTGCGATAGACTTCCTCGCCATTGATGACTGCGAGCGCATGAGTGCTGTCCTCAAAACCGACGTGAACCAGGTAGTTGCCAGTCTCCGGAACATCGATGAAGGCATCCGCAACGGTAACAGAAGGGCCATCCATTTGAGGTATTCTTGCCGCGACCGTGCCGAGAGCTACCTTGGCGGTTTTTGACGGAGTCAGTTTCGAGTAATCCGCCTTCGGATCGTAATTTCCTTTGTGAATGGCAACCCGCGCACCCGCATCGGCCTTGGCATCGGCGGCTTGATAGATACCATGGGCTTTCAGTGCCGGCACACCCTTCCATACCCATTTGCAAGCGGATTTCGAGCGACTCGTACCAACAGGTATTTCACCCGGAATAACGGCCGGATCGGCCGACAGATAGACACATGGATAGGGTGGACTGGCACCTGAAATGTCACCCATGCCTACCATGTTCGATTGTCCCGCAAGGATATAAACTTTAACCGGTTTACTTGTATCTCCAGGCTGACCATCGGGACGAGCCAACTGAAGTGGCACGGGAGCCGCATTCATCTGAAAAACTGAAGCGGCAATCGCTATTAAGATACGGGTTTTTGTATTCATCCGAAACAGGATTTCATGTCGGCCCACCGACTGCAAGCAAGAGATCGGAAATCCGCGCGCCAACCATCGCCAATCATCATTCATCAACCTTTGTGCCTTTGTAGAGCAGACCAAGCGCTGCCCAGCAAACCGCAATCATTCCGGCCAATACCCACCAGAAATTTTCCCAGCCGTTTCCATCCGCATCGACACAAAAGTCATGGAGTTTGGC
>JBIKNX010000155.1:0-6611 GCA_044358435.1 Luteolibacter sp. | reverse complement strand
GCCCCGTTCTTTCCACCAGAAGAAGAGTAACCTTGACCCAAGAACCATGATCTCCCATCAATCCGTCGCACCCATCCACCATAGCTTAGCTTAGCCAATAAGTGGTCGGATTTTCGGGGCCGCCTCATATTTCCCATCGATTCAGGATTTACCATAGCCAAAGACTGTGAATGATACGCCTATGTCTGAATTTGATGCGTTTGAGAAAAAAATGAGAGCCGCCGGAATGGGCGATGCTCCCGTTGCTGTTTTCAAAAGGAACTTCGAGGCTCTGATGCGCAACGAGACAGGAATGATTCCCGAGCAGTCGATTGAGCCGGTGGCAGGCCTGCCCAAAGCCGAGGAGGTCCATACGGGAAAATCTAGCGAACGACTCGGTGAGGTGGTCGTTATCAAGCTTAATGGCGGACTCGGAACCGGCATGGGATTGCAAGGACCGAAGAGCTTGCTGGACGTGAGGAAAGGAACTAACTTCCTCGATCTCATGGTTCGCCAGATTCTTGCCCTGCGGCACATGAGCGGACGGAATGTCAGATTGCTTCTGATGAACAGTTTCAGCACCAGCGAGGACACCCTGGATCACCTCAAACGTTATGAAAATGAGGGACTGGCTTCCGCCCATGAAGTGGAAATGATGCAAAACATGATTCCGAAAATCGATGCGAAAACCCTGGCACCGGTTTCATGGCCGGAAGATCCTGAACAAGAATGGTGCCCGCCGGGACACGGCGATCTTTATCCGGCATTGGTCGGAAGCGGTTGGTTGGACCGGCTGCTTGTCGATGGAATCAAATACGCTTTCGTCTCCAACTCCGATAACCTCGGGGCGGTTTTGGATCCGGTCCTGCTGGATTTTTTCGCAGACTCCGGCGCGCCGTTTTTGATGGAAGTCACCCGCCGCACCGCGGCCGACAGAAAGGGAGGCCACTTGGCAAAACGTTCGTGCGATGGCCGGTTGTTGCTGCGTGAGGTCGCCCAGTGTCCCGATGCGGATTTGGGCGAGTTCCAGAACATCGAGAAACACCGCTACTTCAACACCAACAGCCTTTGGTTGAATCTTGAAAAGCTAAAAGCACAGCTCAAAGCGGATTCTGGGGTCTTGCCCCTGCCCATGATCAAGAACCGGAAAACGGTCGATCCGCGCGATCCGACATCCACTCCGGTTTACCAGTTGGAGATCGCCATGGGATCGGCGATCGAATGTTTTGAAGGAGCGTTGGCCATCGAGGTTCCGCGCAGCCGCTTTGCGCCGGTCAAGACCACCGCGGATCTGTTGGCGTTGCGCTCGGATGCCTATGAAATTTTGGAAGATGGGCAGGTCAGGCTTCGCGCCGAACGTGAAGGGATACCGCCGGACATTTCGCTTTCGGAGGAATACAAGCTCGTCGATTCACTTGATGCGCTGGGTGTTCCGGGCCTGATGGATTGCAAATCGCTGAGGATTTCCGGTCCGGTTCACTTTGAACCCGGTGTGGTGATCCAAGGTGATGTTGTCTTTCAAAATACAAGTGCCGTGCGCAAAGTCGTCACGGCGGGAATCTATAAAAACGGAAGTTATTAATTTATGTGGAAAGGACGTTTTACTCAGGACACCTCAACATTGGTTGAAAAATTCGGTGAATCGATTTCTTACGATTGGCGGTTGTTTCCGCATGATATCGCAGGATCGATCGCCCATGCCCGCGCCCAGTTCAAAGCCGGTTTACTGAATCGGGAGGAGTTCGATTCAATTGAAAAGGGACTTCGTGAGATTGAAGCCGACATCATCGGAGGGAAGTTCGAGTTCCGGACATCGCTTGAGGATATCCACATGAATATCGAATCCGAACTGACCCGAAGAATCGGAGCAGCCGGCGGAAAACTTCATACCGCGAGATCACGCAATGACCAGGTCGCGACCGACACCCGCCTGTATTGCCGAACGCAGATTGATGAAATCACAACAGCGGTATGCAAGCTTCAGAAAGTTTTGGTGGATCAGGCGGGCAGGTATGCCGAGACGGTCATGCCCGGCTATACCCATCTCCAGCGCGGCCAACCGGTCACAGTTGGGCATCATTTTCTGGCTTATGTGGAGATGTTGCAGCGCGATAAAGGAAGGCTTCATGACTGCAGAAACAGGTTGAACATTTCGCCGCTCGGTTCCGGAGCATTGGCAGGATCCACCATCAATCTCGACAGGGAGGCAATCGCTGCCGAATTGGGCTTTGATGGAGTCACCCATAACTCGATGGATGCGATTGCAGATAGGGATTATATCGCCGAATTGTTGTTCACCATTTCGATGTGTGCGATTCACCTTTCACGTCTCAGCGAGGATCTGATTCTCTGGTCCACAACCGAGTTTGGTTTCGTCCATCTTTCGGATGCCCATACCACCGGCTCGTCTCTGATGCCCCAGAAGAAAAATCCGGATGTCTGTGAAATCACGCGCGGCAAGACCGGCAGGTTTGTCGGCAATCTGATGAACCTGCTTATGGCCATAAAGGGCCTTCCCATCACCTACAACCGGGATTTGCAGGAAGACAAACCGCCGTTGTTCGATTCGGTGGATTCCATCCTGCTCGTCCTCGCTGTGAACACGGAAATGATCGCCGCAATGGAAATGCGTGAGGACAAATGCCTTGCGGCTGCCAGCGACCCGATGTTGCTCGCAACCGATCTCGCCGATGCCTTGGTGAAATCCGGAGTCCCTTTCCGTTCTGCCCATGATCTGGTTGGAAAAGCCGTCGCTGAATCAATCCGAAACAACGTGCCGCTGGATCAGTTGGATCTCAAGAAAATCGATCCCGCATATGTCGATGAGATGAAATCGGTTTTCTCTCTGGAAGTCGCTTTGAAAGCACGGACCAATATCGGCGCTCCTTCGTTTGAGAATGTGAAGCGTGAGGTTGAAAGGTGGCGATCGTGCCTTTGATTTATCCGCCACTTGATCATTGGGTTTGGATCATCCCGGCTGTGATGATCGGTGCGTGCATGGGTTCGTTCCTCAACGTGGTGATTTACCGTGTTCCCCTCGGAATGTCCGTAAAAAATCCGAAGCGGTCATTTTGTCCGATTTGTAAAAACCAGCTCTCCGCCTGGCAAAATCTGCCGCTTGTCAGTTGGTTGTTTTTACGCGGGAAATGCGCGCATTGTTCGGCTCCGATTCCATTCCGCTATATCGCTGTGGAGTTTCTTACGGCGGTCTTGTTTGGTTTTGTATGGTGCGTTTTTCCACCGGAGGTCGTGCTTTTCCTGTGGGTGCTCATGGGCTTGTTGGTGGCTATCACCTGCATCGATGCCGAGCATCTCATCATCCCGACAAATCTGACATGGAGTGGTTCATTGTTCGGTTTGATCGCATGTGCGGTATGGCCGCCCCTTTCCAATATGGCAGGGTATCAGTTCACTTGGAAGGAAGGCCTGATTTCCGCAGGCATCGGTTGGGTAGTGGGTTTTGTCGGATTATGGCTGGTTGTGGAGCTTGGGAAAAAAGCATTTGGAAAACGGGCGATGAAGTTCGATTCCGAGGTTGAATGGAGCTTGAAAGAACCCGAGGGAGACCGGGATCCGATGTGTTTCGTGATCGATGGCGAAGAGGTTGCTTGGTGGGATGTTTTTGTCAGAAAAACCGACCGCCTGCTCGTCGAAGCCACGAGCGTGATAGTCGATGGTAGGGAGACCGGAGCGGGTCAACTGGTGATTCGTGAGACCGAAATCGAACTGGCTGATGGACGGAAGTTCGATCTGGAAAAAATGGTTTCGCTCGGCGGTCGCGCGAAATCGGTCGTGATTCCGCGAGAAGCGATGGGGATGGGAGATGCCCATTTGCTCGCCATGATCGGTGCGTTCTTTGGCTGGAGCGGCGCGTTTTTCTCACTCTTCGGCGCTTCATTGTTCGCAATCGTTGCGGCGTTGATCGGACGGATCGGTTTCGGAAAACAACTTCCGTTCGGGCCTTTTATCGCCATGGGCGCTGCTGCTTGGATGTTTGGCGGCTGGAAACTCTGGCGCTTATATATCGAGTTTCTGGGTTTATGACCGGTTATTTACCGTGAAGAGAGGCTTTTGACTCGGGGATATTCAAGGATATTCCGACTTTAATTTCTCAGCTCAGGAAAGCCGGTAACAGATCTCCGCATTCGTTTCTTGGAGCGCGAATTGTTCTTCTTTTGAAAGCTCGTTGGTAAGTGAACGGAACGTTTCCGCCCACTCCGAGTAATTGGTTCTTAGCAAACACACCGGCCAGTCGGTTCCGAACATGACGTTACCGGTGCCGAAGATTTCCAAGGTTTCATGGAAGTAGGCGGAAACGGTTTCGAAATCGCCTTCGCCTTCGGGGAACTCGGTGAGCAGTCCGGAAAATTTCACGCCGATGACATTGTCACGTTTCGCAAGTTCTTTCATACCTGCGCGCCATGCGGGTTCGATGCGGCCGTTGCGGGCTTCCGGTTTGGCGATATGGTTGAGAATGATGGCAAGGTCGGGCTGGCGATCGACAAGTTGGATGGCGACGGGAAGTTGGCGTTGAAAGATGAGCAGATCGTAGGACAATCCGTAGTCGGGAAGCATGGAGAGGCCGTGGTGGAAGTCGTCGCGGAGGAAATACGCATCCGGTTCTTCCTGGAGGACGTGGCGGACGGCTTTGAATTTCGGATGAAGAGAAAGGCGATCGAGATGTTCGGAAACATTTGGTTCAATCAACGGCACCCAGCCGACGACGGCCCGGATGCGATCCGTTTGATCCGCGAGGGAGAGCAGAAAATCAGATTCCTCAACCACTTGGCGGGCTTGGACGACAACGGTTCCGGTGACTCCAGCGGTGGATGTGACGGTTTCGAGTTCGTTGGCGAGCTGGTCTTGGGCGAGGGGAGAACCCTCGGGAATCCATGGATAATCTTGCTTGGAGTAGCGCCAGAGATGGTGATGGGAATCGATCATGTTCGTGGAATCAGAGTGAAGCGCAGATTGATGGACTGGAAAACTCAAAAATCTCCGGCTGATTGCAACCTCTTTATCATATATCAGGGTTCAAGCTCGTTATCACAGCTCCCTGTATTGCGTCCTTTCACCGCCAACGATGGATGGCACCCGAAATCCATTTTGAGACGGCCGCCTGATGGCTTTGGAATATACCGGAGAAACAGGAGATTTATCCCTCTGGTTTTAGCTTTGATTAAAGATCCCTATGATACCTCTGTAACCCCCTTTTTACCTTTCCAGACCGGCTCTCCAATGTATCCTTTAAACAAGAAATATAGGCTGATTCCCAGATCAAATCCAAACAAAGGGCAGGACTGCTCCGAGCCGGATTTCATGGAATTTCTCGCGATGAATATTGTAAAGCAAGCTGGAAACACTCTAACATGATTAGTCCTTCCAAATCTCCAATTCTTTGCGCTTTGTGTGGACCAAAAATCCTAAAGCCGCCACTTTCATACATCATCGAAAACAGCACCCAGCTTGAGCCCGCGGAATGAAAATATGATTCAAAAAACACCCAGCTACATATCATCATGAAATTTCATCGTTTAAAAAAATTCCAGGTTGTCGCATTCACTTGTTTTTTGATCTATGTTCCGCTGCTTGCTGCCGAAAAACCGAAAGCGGGAAATGCGTTTGATCGGAAACTGGAACTGCAAGGCATCAAGTTTCATGTGATCTGCCCCAACAAAGGTTCGATCAATCTTCTCACCATCGTGCCCTCAGGTCTCACTTCAGACAATAAGAAGATCGAAGTTGAGATTGGCGGCAGTGTGACCGGGGCGGAGGTGGAAGATCTAAATGCCGATGGTTCACCGGAAATCTACATTTACACACAGAGCGCTGGCAGCGGTTCCTACGGTGGAGTCATCGCGTATGCCGCGAACAAGAAGAAATCGCTAAGTCAGGTGACCTTTCCGGATCTTGCGGATGACAAGACGGCGGCGAAAGGATATTCGGGGCACGATGAATTTGCCTTGGTGGAAAACCGACTCGTCCGGCGCTTCAAACTCTTTATGGAAGGTGACATCAACGTCAATCCGAGCGGAAAGACACGCCAGATCCAGTATAGGCTCGATGCCGGCGAAGCTGGCTGGATTCTGCGCTTGGACAAAGTGATCGAATTTTGACCAAGTTTCCGGAGACCATCCAATCTGTCCCATGAATCAATTACCCCAGTGACTCATCAAGAGATGAGGATGGAGAGTTTTTTGAAATGCTCAAAAGCGAAGGTCGAAGGTTTAAAAATTCTACTTCGCACTACTTGGAAGGAAGCGATAGTAAACTTCCAGCATGAGAGTTGCCATGCATGTGCTCATGTGGACTTGTGTGGCTTGTCCGTGGGATCCGCATGGCAGGTTCCATGATCCATCTTTGGCCTGAGCTTCGATTAAGGGATCTCTGACCATATCGTTGTATTTGTCCCATTCTTTACCTCCGTAATTCATCATCGCTTGCATGTGGTAATAATGGAAATACAGACAAGATGGATGGCGGTCGTTGTTGAGGCTTTTGAGGTCAAATTTGCCGTTTTTTTCGATCCAATCGATTCCCTTTTTGACGGATTTATGATTGCCTTCATCCCACATTTGGAAAGCAAGAACACCTCCACCGGTTAAGCCGGGACATTGATTCGGGTTGCTGTG
>JBIKNX010000154.1:0-6642 GCA_044358435.1 Luteolibacter sp. | reverse complement strand
AGAATCCGAGCTGGCAGCGGCAATGACCTTTGTCATCGAACTGGACGGGGCCGATGGCTTCTTCATCACCTGTGTATTGACTTTTTTTTCCGTAATCGTCTCGTCCACTTGGGTGGATGCCTCATAGGTCACAATTGTCGGGGTCTCCTTGATGTTGAGTTCAAGCAGGAAAGCACCCATCACCAGGAAGATCACCGTGATCGTGAGCACGGATACCAAAATCGACGAAATCGTGGAGTTCCTTTTTTGTCTGCGAAGGTTTTCGAGGGCTTCGGGGCTGAGTTGGACGTGTAGGCTCATGATTTTATGGATTTATATTTGTGAATTTATTTACGGCTTGCTGAAATACCAGAATAAAAATGCAAGAGACAGAACGGCTCAACATACGTTATCTTGGGTTTATTTTCTGAAAAATATTCAAAAATCGCCAATGATCGTCATGGGTCATGCCCTCGAGCCAATCTGCTGCTCCGCAACCGGGGCCGGCCCTGTGGCATTTTTACCGATTGAGTTGAAAAGCAAATTCCCAGCACCTATCCGTTCCTGAATGCTAACAAACGCACGGATCTTGGTTCATGCCGAATTTTCTCAAAATCAAATGCACAAACCGGTGCGGGACGGATAGGATTGAAAAAAAACTACCCATGTTGTCGCAGCAGGCGCGCTGGGTTGCACTGAGATTGCCGCGATTATGGCAAGCTCTTGGGTGATTGGTCCGGTTGATGAAACAAGGGGTTGGGAAACCCCATCTCCCTAGAGAAAGAGTGGCTTCATGTGGCGATCTAGGAGGTTCTCGGTGACGCAGCGGGAGACGATTGAGCGGTTGTCGTGGAGGGCTTTGATGTAGGTTTCGCCCATCATCGCGGCGATTTTGAAACCGACGTGGAGGAGCTGGCGCACATTCGCATCGTAGAGCGGATTACTTTGATCGTGACGAAGCGCGCCGGTGAATTGATCGTTGGTCCATGTGTTGACGGTTTCGGCGGAGGGGAGTTTGGCGAAATCGATATCGATGACCGTGGCGTATGGCTGGCAAAGCGCTTCTTTTTTCGCAAGGGCTTGAGCGTAGATTTCTTTGGCGAGTGCAAGTCCGGCACCACCGGATTCCGCGAGACCGATGACTTCCTCCAGCCAGTTGGTGCCGGCGGTTTTGATGTGAAGTCCGGCACCGGTGCGGGCGATGGCTCGTTTGATCGCGGGGTAAATGGAAAACTTATCGGAACCGGAATGGACCGAAAGTTTCAATGTTTTCGGAAGACCGTAAGCGGCGATCGCATGGGCGATGACCGCGAGGTCGTCGTTGAATTCCTTTTCGAACTGAACGACATCGCCGACGTAGTCCACGCCTTTGTTGAAACGTCCGGTGAATTTCGGTGCGATAGTTTGGATGGGAATTCCTTGGTCGGCGATCGCAACGAGAATCACTAACAACTCCGGCGGGGTTTGCGGGCTGTCGGTTTCATCCATGGAAACTTCCGTAACGAAATCCGTACCTTTCACAGCGACGATATGTGAGTAGATCGCTTTGGCTTTCTGAGTGGCTTTGAGAAACTGGTTCGCGGTTTTTTCGACATCCGCGCGGGTGATTTCGAATGGCTGATCGATACCAGCGATGGAAACCGTTCCGATCAGTTCCGGATGGCGATCGATGAACGCGGCTACGTCCGCAGGATCTGCGGCCTCGCCAATGTCATCGGCGACGTCGAGGGTGAAGAAATTGCAGGGAGCGATGAAGCGGTCGACGGTCTTGAGATTGATGTGGTCGGCATCCAACAGATATTCTCCGGTCCAACTGAGGTCCTTGACAGCCTGGTCCGCGGCATCTCGGGTGGATTGAGGTTGGGAGCCGATGATATCATGTTCGCGGTTTGATTTGTTCCAAACCGGAGTGATGTCGATGCCGAGTTCCTTGGCAGCGATAAAGGCTTTGAGTTGGGCGTGAGCGCCGTTAGCGAAACGATCGCCGACGCCGAAAGTAAATTTAGGACAAGTTTTCATAAATGGTGAATAGTGAAGAGTGAATGGTGAAAAGAAGAGATGAAGAATTGAATGAGTTTCTAAAATTATTTGTTGCGGGATTTTTTAACAATGCTGGTGAGGATGGAGATAAGTTGATTTGATTCGTCAATCATCGGATTTAGAACTTCCTTTGAAAGAATTTGCGTTCGTTGTAGAAGTCTCAACCAGTAGTTGGTTTCTCTGGATTCTTTGCAGGAAATATACATTTTGGCAGTGAAATCTGCGCGACTTTGACTTCCATTCGCTTCCTCTATATTTGCTCCAATTGAAGTTCCAGATCTTAGGATTTGATTAGCTAAGGTTCGCGATACTCCAGGCGTTCTCTCAAGCTCTTTACAGAGTTGTATGATTCTTACTGCGAATTCAAAGCTACGTTCTTTTATATCTTGGGGGGCGTTTGACATAATTTTTTCACTATTCACTCTTCGTCATTGACTCCGCTTCGCTCCGTCCAAGCTATTTCGCTTCGCCTTGATTAATAACTCGTTAGCACTCGCTCTGCTTTCACTATTCACTCTTCATCATTCACTATTATTATGGCCTTTATGGCCCCGAGATTCGGGTCGGTGAATTGGGCGAACTTTTCGGGGACTTCTTCGAAGCCGATGCGGTGGGTGATCCAGATATCGGTGTTGATTTTGCCTTGGCGGATGAGGTTGATGATTTCGGGGAAATCGGAGGGCAGGGCGTTGCGGGAGGCAAGAAGGGTGAGTTCGCGGCGATGGAAGACCGGGGCGTGTGGGAACTGGAGGTCCGAGGTGGTGATGCCGACGTATACGACGCGTCCGGTGAAAGCGGCGTATTCGAAGCAGGTGGACATGGAACGTGGCGAGCCGGTGGCGTCGATGATCACGTCGCAGAGATTTCCGTTGGTGAGTTTTTCGAGATCGGCAAGATGGGAACCATCGGTTTTGGCGAGGACACCGTTTTTGATGCCGAGGTTTTTGGCGCAGAAATCGAGTCGGCCTTGAACCATGTCCATGACGATCACGTTGACTCCATCCATGAGTTTCAGGAATTCTAGGCAGGCTAGGCCGATCGGGCCGGCACCGATGACGAGGACGGTTTCGCCAGGTTTGGGATTGCCGCGTTGGACGGCGTGGTAACCGATGGCGAGGGTCTCGACGAGGGCGAGTTGGTCGTAAGAGAGATCGTTACCGGGATGAAGCTTGCGGGCAGGCACGATGAAAGTGCCTTTGCGGAGGCCGCCATTGTTGTGCACGCCGATGACCTGGACGCTGGGGCAGCAATTGGAGTTGCCTTTTTTGGAGGTCGGTGATGCGGAGTCGTTGACGTATGGTTCGAGCGAGCATTTGTCGCCGGGTTTCACGTTGGTGACGCCCTCGCCGACCGCTACGACTTCGAGCCCGAGTTCATGTCCGGGGGTGCGGGGGTAGGCGAAGAAAGGGAATTTACCGAGGTAGCAGGAAAGATCGGTGCCGCAGATGCCCATACGGTGGGTGCGAACCACGGCCTCGCCGGGTGCGGGGTTGGTTTCGTCCGGGCGGTCGATGACGGTGATTTTTTGCGGTTCGGTGAATTCGATGGCGTGCATAAGAATAGTGAATGATGAATAGTGAATAGTGAAAGCAGAGCGAGTTATACGAGCAATTAGAATTTAGACGAAGCCGAAGTGGCCAAGACGGAATGAAATGAAGTCAAAGCAGAGAGGGTTTTACGAGCAATTAAAATGTAGGTGAAAACGATTTATCAGGATAATTTTCACTCTTCACTATTCATCATTCACTCTTAAATGTTAACCTCGACGGCTGGGGCAGAGCGTAAGACGGAGGAAAGCATGGCGACGCCTTGCTCGGTGAAGGCGTAGGGGAGGTATTTACGGTGCTGTCCGCGTTTGTTGTTTAAGGTCACAATTTGTGACCTTAAAGAATCATCCGGCTTTAAGGTCGCAATTTGCGACCTCAAGTTTTCGAGTTCATCGTCACTGATCTGGAACATAAAATCAGAGGGAAATCTCTCAATGTTCCGCTTGATAATTTCTTTTTGGCGGTTTTCTTCGTGGGGGGCATGGGGGGAGTGAAGAGTGAAGAGTGAATGGTGAATTTTGAAGAGTGAAAGTATTTGGGAAGAGTATAAGCGAAGGACTTAAATTGAAGTTTAGAATTTAAAATTTAGAGTTTAATTATTCTCTGCGAGTCCTTCTTTGTGGCCGATGTCTTTGACGGGTTCGAAGATGGCTAAGACTTGATTGAGGAGGTCGTGATCGATGGGTTTCGCCAACCATTCGGCCCATTTGGCGATGTTTTTGGGATTGGCGGAGCCGGCGATCGTGGTGGCGATGCCAGGGTGTTCGCAGGAAAACTGGATGGCGAGCTGGGCGATATCGACGCCGTTGTCGGCGCAGAGTTTAGCGGCATCGCGTGCGGCTTGTTTGACGTTTTCGGGTTCTTTCAACCAAGCGGGAAGTTCGGCGTTGGTGAGCAGGCGTGCGGAAAACGGACCGGCGTTCATGGCTCCGATGTTTTTTGCCTGTAGGCGGGGTAGGAGATCGGTGGCGAAGGAGGTGTTTTGGAGGGTGTAACGGTTGTAGCTGAGGACGCAGTCGATCTCATCCTCGATATGGTCGAGGACGGTGTGGAAGGTTTTCAACGGGTAGCAGGAAAAGCCGATCGCACGGACTTTGCCTTGTTGCTTGAGTTTCAGCAAAGCGGGGAGGGTTTCGGTCCAGATTTGTTCAAGCGGGACGAACTCAACATCGTGTAACAACATGATGTCGAGGTAATCGGTCTTGAGACGTTGGAGGGAGATGTGAGCGGATTCCTCGACGCGTTTCGCGGAGAAATCGAAATGGACATCGGAGTAACGACCGAGCTTGGAGCCGAGGATGTAGGAATCGCGTGGGATGTCTTTGAGGCCGAGACCGAGCATGATTTCGGACATGCCGCGACCGTAGAACGGCGAGGTATCGATGAAGTTCATGCCGAGATCGATGGCGGTCTTGGTGGAGAGCATGGCTTCATCCAGAGTGATGGAACGGAACTCCGCACCAAGGGAAGAGGCACCGAAGGAGAGGATGGGGAGGTCGATGTTGGATTTGCCGAGTTTTCTGGTTTGCATGGGGTGAGTGGAAAGGTGGAAAGGTGGAAGAGTTCAACGCAAAGGCGCAAAAAACGCAAAGGTTCGCTAAGCTCGGGTTGATGAATAAATTTTGGGAGTGTAACTCATTTACCCCTTTGCGTAACTCTGCGAACTTTGCGGCTTTGCGTTGAAATTAAAGATGGGAACGGATGGATTTGATGGTTTGTTGGGCGGCGGTTTTGTCGTCCGGAAGGGGGAGGATTTCGGCGGAGAGGTGGCCGGTGTAGTTGATTTCTTTCAGGGCGGCGATGATAGGTTCTGGGTCGGTGTGGCCGAGACCCATGGCGCGGCGGTTGGAATCGGCGTAGTGGACGTGACCGACGTGTTTGCCTGCAGCGCGGAGGGATGCGGCGAGGTCGGCTTCCTCGATGTTCATATGGAAGAGATCGGCGAGGAGCACAATGTTTTCCAAGGAATGGGTTTCGATGAAATCCGCGCCATCGGTAAGGCGGTTGATGAGGTTGGTTTCGTAGCGGTTGAGTGGCTCGTAAATGAAAGGAACCTTATATTTCGCAGCGGTTCTACCCGCGATGACAAGGGCTTCAGCGAGCCATTCGAGCGCTTGGTCTTTGGAAACTTCGCCGCCCCATTTTCCCTGCATCGAACCGAGAATGGCGGGCGCACCGAGCTGGCCGCCGAAGGCGATCATTTGTTCGAGGAAATCGAGAGCGGCAACGCGTTTGTCGAGCGATGGATCGGTGAGAGAAAGTCCGTGTTTCACCATGCCGGCTCCGGTGCCGACGGCTGCGATTCCAAGCCCGTGGGTTTCTGCCAGAGCTTGGATTTCACTAACAGAAAACGCATCGGGACCGGGTAGAAAGAGTTCGACATCATCGAAGCCGATTTCTTTCGCGAGGGCGAACGCCTCGGGAAGAGGTTGGCGGAAAACGAAGGGGCCTGCAGCGGCTTCGGGGACTTGGGAGAGAGTGATGGCGGTGCGCATAAATTTCAAAATTCAAATCTCAAGTTTCAAGAAAGACTTAGGCTTAGGGTAAGATTTACCGCGGAGGCGCAGAGGTCGGAGAGGGGCGCGGAGAATTTTGAAATTAATATCAGTAAACTCAAGATTTAGAAGAATGGAGCTCTGCGTCCCTTTGCGACCTCTGCGTCTCCGCGGTAAAAATTATTTTTAAACTGATTCGAGAATGATGTTTCCGTAAGCAGTCGTATCGCCGGTGCGGATGAGGCCGATGGCGTTGGGGACGAGTTTTTTGAAATCGTTGTGCGGGAGGCGGGTGACTTCGACTTTTGGGTATAGGCCTTTGAAACCGTTGAACGAGGTTTCGTATTTCTGGACGACTTCGCTTGGGTTGGTGGTGAGGAATTCCTCGGCTTGCCAGATTTGGCCGACTTTGAAGTTTTCGTGCAAAAGATCGAGGAGATCGGTGATCGTGGGAATGCCGCGGCAAAGGGTGAGGTCAACTGTTTCGATTTCGTCCCAGTAAGGAAACGCCCAGTCGGCGATCACGAGGGTGTTGGTGTGGCGGATGCGGGCGAGGAGGTGGAGAACGTCGGGGTTTAGGA
>JBIKNX010000153.1:0-6666 GCA_044358435.1 Luteolibacter sp. | reverse complement strand
GATCCGCATGCTTTCCAGTATCCGCATCGCTTCATCGAACTTTTGCATCAAGACGACTGAAGCCCGATACATCCACCAGCACACAAGTCCGATGAGCAGGCTGATCACCATCTTCCAGACTAGATTCAACTTCGGATGCAGCCAGACGAGAGGCAGCGCGAATGGCGGCACGGTCAGAAAGACCATGACGATCACAGCCGTTTTGCAATACCATGGCTCATCACTTCCGGGAACCGGTGGCGGCATCACAGCCACCGGCCGTTTGGATGGATCGAGATACTCCATGCAATACCTGCATTTGACCGCGTCCTCCTGAATCTCTTCCGCACAATAGGGGCACTTTTTCATTCTTGAATATCATGAGGATTCACCATCCGCGCACGCGTGTCGATGCCCCAGTCACCACTTTCGAGATATTTCAAACTGTTTCTGAGAGCGGACGAAGAACCGCTTGTCCGTCAAAGCTGTTAGGCGACGTCAGGATCCGGACACATCCGGGCAAAGCATCAAATTTTGACTCTTCACCTTTCACGATTTTTTCACTTTCACTTGGCAAAGCCCTCTTCCCCATTCTAAGACCCCGCAGAATGTTTTCCCAAGAACCCATTGAATGGCCGGACAAGGTCGAAGTCATCATCGACCACCTTGAAAGCGAAGCTTCCGAACGCGCCCTCAGCCGCGAAGAACGCGCCCTGATGGACGTTTACGAGGCCGTCCCCATTCTCGAAAGCCAGGACTGCCTGCATGAGTTCTGGCAATCCGGAATCGATCACCAACGCATCATCAACTCCTTCGATCTCATCGGTGCCTCCATGATTGTCGATTCCCTGAACGCCAGCCAATGGTGCCAGACCCGCAACCAGGACCGCGAAGACTATAGCGAAACCGAGGCCGACTACCTCAACACCATTGAAGAAGAACTTCCCGCTGGCATGGATGAACTCGTGGATCTGGTCCTCGAGTTCATCGAAGAAGAGTTGGGATGAAGACCGATGACACCGGACGGAAAGTCGATGTGCGCTTCCGTGCGTTTCAACAACAGGCTGGCAGGTCATATCGGTTTCCTGAAGTTCGGGAAACTGCGTAAAAAACCTCCCGGAAAATGCATCATCCCCCTACTCTCCCTGTTTGGGGGCGTTGCGGGGAGGAGTGATCAAGAGCCGTCGAGGCGCATTGGCGGCGGGCGGAGTGCCGCTGGGAAGAAGGACACGGGTCGGAGCGCCGGTTGGCGCGCCTTTTTTCGGGTCGGCAGGACTTGGGACAAGCGGCGCCGGTGCGGCTATGGGTGCGCCTTCTTGGGTTTCCTGAACCTGCGGAGTCTGCTCTGGCTTGTCATTCGACATCAGGATTGCCATCGGGATCGGTTTTTCAACCGGGATAGGCGCTGCGGGAGCAACGGATGACACGGGAACTAAAGGCGGAGACACCACAGCGGATGGGAATCCTTCCTCCGTCAGCGCCACGTCGTTTTTCTCCGAAACGGGTGTTTCCACATCTCCGGTCATGGGCTGCCGAGTCTCTACAAGATGGACATCGGGCACAAACGGTGTCTCCGGGGCGCCGATTTCGGTGGGTCCTGCCGAAGCGATGGGAGCCACAGGCACTGCGGGACGAGCCGCTGGTGGAAATACCACGGTTGCCGGAAATCCCGTGGGGGCAGGCGGTAACATGGGCGCTGGCGCCACAGGCTCCAGCTTTGCGACAGGTGCGGCAGCTCCGAGGTCCGCATCAAACAGGCGGTCTTTGGGATTAACCCGGTCAATCGGAATGGTCACGGCTGGCGGAGGAGTGATTTTTCCGAGATATTTGGCCTCTTGCTGATAGAGATCGTGATTGAGTTGCTCGGCAGCCACAACCGGAAGATCCGGCACGGAGATGGGAGTGGTATGCAGGCTGATCCGTGAGGTGAGCTTGAGCGCCTCTTTCGGATCGCGCAGCATCCAGGGAAGCTGTCCGAGTTTGGGACGGTTTTTTTCAAAAAGATCCCACAGGGTGCATTCATCGTCAGACCAGAGGATGAAGTGTTCGAGATCCGGATTGACGAGTGTTGGATCAGACTCCAAAGCCGCTCCATAAAACCGGGTCGCTTGCAGAACCATGCCGTGATGAAGCAGCGCGTTGGCCATCGCCATGTTTTGCACGGCCTTGCCTTGGTTGAGCTCGAGGACAGCCGTCAGAAGCCGGATCGCACGGCGGGGCCTGGCTTTTGCGAGGATACGAATGGCAAAAGCAAGATCGATATCGGTGCTGGGAATCGGATCGGCAGCCCAAATGACATCGGCGGCCTCTTCGTAAGCCTGTTTATCGAAAAGCCCGCGCGCCAGCTGACGACGGGTCTCCCAGAGCGTGGGGTCGTTTTTCAGTTTATCTTTGAGAAAATTTTCGTCGAAAGGCAGTTGGTCGGCACTCACAGGGTAAAAAAGTTAAAAATTGAGCTACCATAACGCCACTCCTGACGCTGCTTCGCAAGCCATAAAGTCAAGCCAGCGATGAATTCGTAAGTTGGCCTTGTGGGAAGAAAGATTTACTGAAAACGGTCGGATCTTTTTCTTGCGCAACCTTTCCCCGCGAATGGGGTTTGGAAACTTCGGATAATTCATGAAACCCGCATTCTTACTGATCGGCACCCTGACCGTATTGGGCTCGGCTTCATTTGCGGCGGCTCCCGAAACCCCGAAAAAAGGCAAGGGTCGCTTCAATGAACCGCTCAAAGAGGCGGTGACACGCCCCAACACTTCGCCAGCAGCCAGTTCGTCCTGGCACACTTGGACGGCATCCGGTGGCGAAAAATTGGAAGCGAAGTTCAAAGCACTGGAAAACGGAATCGTGACCGTTGAGAAAAAAGATAAAAAACTCTCGCGGTTTGCACTCGTTCGCCTGACTCCAGCGGATCAGGCCTTTGCCAAAGCCTGTAAGATGGCGCAGCCGAATGCTCCGTTTTCGCAAAAGGTGATCAACAGTGCGGCCGCGCGCTTGGATGAATCCATCCATGCCGCACTCAAGGAAAACGAGATGGTGCCGAACTTACCGATCCCGGACAGCTTGTTCGTGCGCCGCATTTACCTTGATACGATCGGGCGCATCCCGACCGAAGCGGAAGCACTTGAATTTTTGAATGACCCCTCACCGCAGAAGCGCTCGAACCTGATCAACGGCTTACTTAATTCCCCAGGTTACACCATGCACATGTATAACTGGCTGGCCGACATGCTGAGGGTCAAAGACGACTTCGGCAAAGGTGCGCGTGCTTTTCTTTATGAGGATTGGTTGAAAGACCAGATCGCGATGAATGTGCCATGGAACGCGATTGTGCGCGAGATGTTGACGGCGGATGGCAAGCTCTACGAAAACGGAGCTGCGGGATTTCTGCTGCGGGATGCGCAGATGCCACTGGATGGCATGTCAAACTTAATGACGATATTCCTGGGCGCGAACGTATCATGCGCGCAGTGCCATGATCATCCGTTTGCGGATTGGTCCCAACATGACTTTTACAGCATGGCTGCGTTTTTCGGAGCCACGGATGGCTTTCATGAGGAAGTGTTCCGCAAAACGCGCCGCATCCTCAAGTCCGACAAGCTCGCTGCGATGGGCAAAAATATGGTCTTCCAGTCACTTTCCGCCAATGCCCTCAACCTGGTGGATCTTCCGAAGAACCGTCTGAAGTTTCCGCAGGATTACAAATACAAGGACGCCAAACCCGGCGAACTTACCGTTCCCTCGCTGATCCGCTGGAGCGATACGAAAGATGACAATCCCGCATACAATCTCACCCAACAGAACCCCGATCAACTTCGCGATCAATTTGCCGATTGGATGGTGCACCCGGAAAATCCCCGCTTCGCCACCGCGATCGCGAACCGATTGTGGAAAAAGGTCTTCGGGGTCGCGGTGCAGGAACCCGTCACGGACATTGACGATCCGTCGGAAGCGAGCAATCCGGAATTGTTGGCTCAAATCAGCACTTACATGAAGCAGGCGAAATTCGATCTGCGCGAGTTCCAACGCATCCTCTTCCACACAGCGGCCTACCAACGGCAGGCAAGCCGCATGCCGGACAAGCCGAAGGAATATCTTTTCCAAGGTCCGGTCATTCGCCGCATGAGCGCGGAACAGGCATGGGACTCGATCGTGACCCTGGTCTCTGGCGAGAGCGCGGATCAACTGCTGCTGCGCCGCGGTGACGATCTGCAAAAAACCGTGATCGATGATGATCAGATGAATGCCGAAACCGTCATGAAACTCGTCGAGAAAATGCGGGAAAGCGGCGCTTTCATGGGTCCAGGCAACGGCAAAAAACCGGGCGGCGCGCGCATGATCGCCTCGTTTTATGAAGGAGGAAAACCCGAATTTCGTTCCGGCTTGCTGCTGGCACGCGCCAGCGAGATCCAACAACCCGCTCCGGAAAACCACTTCCTGCGGTTGTTCGGTCAAAGCGACCGTCTCGTCTCCGACTCGAACACTTCCGATGGCAGTGTGCCTCAGATGCTGCAGCTCATGAACGGTCCGGTGCAGGATGCGGTCACCCGTGATTCGCTTGCGATGCGCTCCGCAAATCAGAAGGAGGATGCGGCAACCCAGATCCATTCGCTTTACATGAGCTTTCTCAGTCGCAAGCCAACCCCCGACGAAGCCGCCAAAGCACTTGCCGCCCTCAAAGCCGGCTTGGGCACCCAGGACATCGCATGGGTGTTGCTTAACACCCGAGAGTTCCTTTTCCTTCCTTAACACTTCCAACCCCTTCCACACGATGAAATCCGATCACACCAAACTCAACGAAGTGACCCGCCGCTTGTTTGTCGAGCGCATAGCGAAATCGGCCTTCGGCCTGAGCCTGTTGCCCTATTTCTCACCACAGGGATTCGCTGAAGAAGTTGCCCAAACCACCGGACAAGCCAAGCCCGGCTTCGGCAAAGCCAAGGCGGTCATCATGCTGCAACTCTCCGGCGGCATGAGCCAGATCGACAGCTTCGATCCGAAAACCGGAGCATCCAAAGGCCCCGGCTCGGCGATCAACACCACGGCGGATTTTCAGGTTTCTTCGTTTCTTCCGCAGACTGCGAAAATCGCCGATAAAATCACAGTGATCCGGAGCATGACCGCGAAGGTCGGAGTGCATGACCAAGCCCAATATCTGATGCGCACGGGTTTTGAAAAACGTGGCACGGTGGCGCATCCAACCATCGGCGCTTGGGCCCAGAATTTCCTCGGCCCAAGCCACCCAACCTTGCCGAGCAGCGTGTGCGTGAACCGCCCCGCCAATCACGGCAACGGTTTTTTCCCCGCCACCATGAGTCCGCTACCGATTCTTGATCCCGATTCAGGACTTCAAAACGCGATCGCCAAAGCGGATTCCGCCGTGATGGAGAAACGCTTGTCGCTACTGCGCCGGATGGACAGCACGTTCAGCGAGGCCATCAATGACCCGGGTGTTTCCGCTTACGATGATTTCTATGAAAGCACCCTCCGCCTGATGAAGGGCAAAGACCTGCAGTGCTTCGATCTCGAAAAAGAACCCGCTGAACTGCGCGACAAGTATGGCCGGAACAAATTCGGCCAAGGCTGCCTGCTCGCCCGGCGCCTCGTCGAAGGCGGCGTGCGCTATGTCGAAGTGGAAAGCGGCGGCTGGGACATGCACAAAGACCTCGAGGGAGGCATGGAAGATCGCGGCGCGGAATTCGATGCCGCCTTCGCCGCACTCGTCGCCGATCTGGACTCACGTGGCCTGCTCGATCATACGATGGTCGTCGTAGCAACGGAGTTCGGCCGCAAACCGACCTTCGATGGCAGCGGCCGCGGCCATCATCCTCTGGTCTTTTCCTGCGTGCTTGCCGGTGGCGGAGCGAAACGTGGCTACGTCCACGGCGCCAGCGATGCGGCAGGCGGTGATGTTGAGAGCGATCCGGTCACCGTGGGCGATCTTCACGCAACGATCGCACAGGCCTGCGGCTTGCCGATTGAAAAATCCGTGATCAGTGCCAGCGGCCGGCCCTTCACCATCGGCAACAAGGGCAAACCCGTGCAGGGTGTTTTTGCCTGAAGTCCGGTCTCGCCACAGATGGCTTTGCGGTGCAGAGCCTAGATCTAAATCTAACGGTTTGAAATGTTAATTAGCGGGAACTGACCTCAATGACTGTTGATTTTTGCTCATGGTTTGTGTTTGGGGAAATTGAATGGATTTCAATAATACTCCCTGATATACCCATAAGCCCGATCAAACAGTTCGTCGTCTTTGTGGAGTTTGTATTTGAGTAGGGACTGCCTCAGCGCTTTTTGAACCTGCTTCTGCCCGGGAGCGGAATCTTGCCAGCCGGGGAAGCGGACAACTTTTACGATGGAGTCTATATCGTTGACGATGCGTTCGACGACTGCCGGCGTTTGATCGTTTTTAAGATCCATGAAAAGGTCTGTTAGGGCGGCCTTGGCACCTAGTTGCTCTTGATGACTGAGAATCTCTTTCTCTATCTGAACAGTCTCTTTCGCGATCTTACAAAGCTCCTTTACAAATTCGATACTCTGAATCAATCCTTGCTCTGCTTTGTCGCGTAGATTTACTAGGCGCTCGCTTAGGTCTTTGAACCGAGGATCCTCGCCGTGTTTCTTGAGGCGCTTTGCGAGCTCCTTTTCAAGGCGCTTTACCTTTTTTTTATCACCGCTACCGGCGAT
>JBIKNX010000017.1:0-21620 GCA_044358435.1 Luteolibacter sp. | reverse complement strand
CGACGGTAAAGGCTCATTCTCGAATCGGTCTGTTGTGGACAACTTTCAAGAACTTCTCGCAGCTACACAGCGCTCGGATGCCAGTTCAACCCACAGATTTTGCGGAAGAGGCGAAAAAAGAGAGGGAATGGCGGAGATGATGCGCGCTAGCTCCTTCGTTCTCTTCGTTTCCTTCTGTTAAAAATCTTACTCGACCTAAGCCTACTCCGCAGCAGGCGTGAGTTTTTCGCCGCTCGCTGGCATAACCAAAGTCGGATTACCTGTTAGAAAACCCTGTTTCACCAGAAACTCATCAGCGGCGATCAGAGTCACGCTGCGCCATGGATCCTTGTTGAAAAACGAGTGATTTTGCCCGACGGCAATTTGCAGATCGATGGTTTTGGTACCTAAAGATTTCCATTTCGCATGAGCGACATCCCAACCTTTTTTCCATCCATCCTGATCACCGAAAAAGACGATGGCGGGCGGCAAGTCCGCTTTGAGGTGGGTGAGGATATCGATTTCAGGATCGGTTTTGTCTGAGTCTTCAAAGGCGGGGTTGAACCAGATGTAAGCGACCACGCGGGTGTCGATGTCTTTCGGATCGGCGGCGGCGTTGAGGCCGGGATTCATCGTGGCAAGCGCGCTGATGTGGCCACCCGCGCTACCGCCTCCGGCGATGATGCGCTTCGGATCGATCCCGAGTTCTCCGGCATTTTGCTTATACCAACGGATCGCGCTTTTCGCATCGGTGACGCAAGCGCGTTTTTTGGATTCGCCAGGCGCGAGTTTGGCTTTGTCGGATTTCCCCAACATCTGATACTCCGCTGTGGCGCAGACGAGTCCGCGGCTGGCGAGATAATCGCAGGCGTATCGAAATTGACTGAGGTTGCCACCCTGCCAACCACCGCCGTGGAAAAAGATCACGCCGGGAACTTTGGACTTCGCGGGATCGTGATTGGGTGGAAAGAAAATCTCCATCTTCCGCTCGATACCTGCGGAGGTTTTGTAGACGTGGGGTTTTCCCTCAGGACCCTCGAACGGCGCGGCGAGAGCCGTGACACAGAAGAAGAGGGGAAAGAAGAGTTGTTTCATGGGATATGGTGAATCGAATGACATAAGCTCAGCAAGAATTTAACCACGGAATGCACGGAATGAGTGCGTTCACTCAGATCTTTGAAATTTTTTCTCTCATCCGCACAGTGAACTCAAAGCACCAATTCTGTGCGTTAGCGCCCACTCCGTGAATTCCGTGCACTCAATGGTTAAAAGAAACTTATTTTGAAGTCTTCGCGACAATCGGGCCTGTCTGGAAAAGCTGCGAAACATCGCAGCAGCCCAGGGCCAACGGCGGGATTATTTCCGTAAACCCGTCTCCAAGACGAACCACTGCACGGGCAGATCTTTCAGCGCCTCGCGCATTTTATCGAGTTCCGCAGCGGCGCCGTGGACTTCGAGCCGCACCAGTTCCGCGATGCCGAGCGCCTCGCCCAAGAGATCGCCGACGTTGTCAAGATGGTGCAGTGCCCCTTCCCCGCCCACGTAGGCTTCGCGACAGAAAACCGTATCGCCGCAGACGGTAAAATCATAGAAAAGAACGTTCTCTTCGCTGCGGGTCCGTTCGACAAAAACCGGCATTTTCGCGATGAACTCGGCGAGCTTTCCCTCGTGGGGTTTGAAATAGGGATGGAGGCTGACGGTGGTTTGTGGAGTCATGTTGTGGAGTTATAGCGGCTGTCGGGAAAAATCGAGAACCAATTGCCCCTATGAAGCCCGGGGACAAGGGGGGGACGTTTTTCACTTTGTTGATGAAATTTCGATTTAAACTTCGTAAACCTTGTCCATGAAATTGACCACCTCCTTCATCGCCCTGTCTTTCATTCTCGCTCTTCCCGCATCTGCGGCGGAAAAAATAAAAGCCCTCATTGTCGACGGACAGAACAATCATGCGGTATGGCCGAAATCCACGGTCATGATGAAGCAATATCTCGAAGGCAGCGGTTTGTTTGAAGTCGAGGTCGCCCGCGTCCGTTTCATTTCCAATTACAAACGTGAGGAATCTTGGTTGCCATTGGCTGGTGCTGGCGAATCGGAAAAATCTGAGAAACCCGTTCCCGATCCGAACTTCTCGCCTGACTTCTCCAAATACAAAATCGTGGTCAGTAATTTTGGTTTCGGTGCCGCCGATTGGCCGGAGCAAACACGGAAAAATTTCGAGGAATACATGAAGAACGGCGGTGGTTTGGTCGCCGTGCACGCGGCGAACAACAGCTGGGGCAACTGGCCGGAGTTCAACAAGATGATAGGCCTCGGTGGTTGGGGTGGCCGCAACGAAAAATCCGGTCCTTATGTCTATTACGATGCCGAAGGCAAAGTCGTTCGCGATGACAGCCCCGGCAAATGCGGAAGCCACGGACCGCAAGGCGAGTTCCTCATCACCATGCGCGACAAGACCCATCCGATCACCAAAGGTCTGCCGGATTTCTGGATGCATACCAAGGACGAGTGCTATTCCAACCTGCGCGGTCCTGCGGAAAACATGACCATTCTCGCCACCGCTGCCGATACGCCTGCTCTCAAGCAAGCCGGACGCAACGAGCCGATGCTGATGGTGCTCGATTACGGAAAGGGCCGCGTTTTTCACACCACACTGGGCCATGACAACGAGGCGTTTGAAGGCGTAGGATTCATCACCACTTTCCTGCGCGGCTCGGAATGGGCGGCGACAGGTCATGTCACGCAGGCGATTCCGAAAGATTTTCCATCTGCGGAGAAATCCGCCACGCGCGGCTTCGAACTGAAGAAGTGATCTTCATTGCGCCCCAGGCTCATCGTAAAATCCCGCTCCCGCCACCGTTTTCCTTTCCGCCTGCGGTATCTTGTTCTAGTTTTCTCCCAGCATGACGGACGATCTCAAAGAACTTTTCACCTTTCTCTCTTTTCCAAGTGTCTCCACGGATTCCAAGCACCGGCAGGATGTGCGGGATTGCGCGGAATGGATCATTGGAAAACTTTCCGCCATGCAGCTCACCACCGAGCTTCATGAAACGCCCGGGCATCCGATTGTCATCGCGAGAAACCGGCATCAGGCGGATCGCAAAACCGTTCTGATCTACGGTCACTACGACGTCCAGCCTGCCGATCCTTTGGAACTCTGGCAGTCTCCACCCTTCTCTCCGGAGATCCGCGACGGCAGAATCTGGGCTCGCGGAGCCACAGATAACAAGGGCCAGATGCTCGCCCACATTCTCGGCGTCGGGAAAACTCTTGAAACCAAAGGAGAGCTTCCGGTGAACCTGATTTTCCTTTTCGAAGGCGAGGAGGAAATCGGTTCTCCCAATCTCGCGCCGTTTCTCAAACAACATCGCGACGAGTTGAAATGCGACATCATCGCGATTTCCGATACGGGAATGGTCGCGCCCAACACCGGCACCCTCGGCTACGGCTTGCGCGGTATCGCTTGCTGTGAAGTGAAAATCATCGGACCTGTTAGAGATTTGCATTCCGGCATCTTCGGTGGTGCGATCGCCAACCCGGCAACAGCCATTTCTCGTCTCGTTGCTTCCCTTCACGACTCCGAAGGCAGGGTGGCGATAGAAGGTTTCTACGATGACGTCCGCCCGCTCGAGGCATGGGAGCGTGAGATGTGGGCGAAAGTTCCTGGGCTTTCCGATCAGGATTATCTTAAAGTCACAGGCTCCCCCGCGAGCTTTGGTGAACCGGGTTACAGCTCCGCCGAACGCGTCTTCGCGAGACCAACGGCGGAGGTCAACGGCATCGGCGGCGGCTACCAGGGCGAGGGCTCGAAGACGGTCATCCCCTCCGAGTCCTTTGTGAAATTTTCCTTCCGTCTCGTCCCTGATCAGGATCCGCAGGAGATTTTGCAACAGGTCAAAACCCATCTTGAAAAACACTGCCCACCCGGTGTGAGGCTTGAAATCGAGATCGGCCACGATGGCAAACCCTACGCCTGCGATCCCCATTCCGATTTCGGCAAAGCCGCCCAACGCGCGCTGAAACGCACCTTCCCGGGCGAGCCCATGCTCATCCGCGAAGGCGGCTCGATCCCCATCGTCCAAGCCTTCCGTGAAATCCTCGACGCCGATACCCTCCTGCTGGGTCTCGCGCTTTCCGACGCCCAGATCCATTCTCCGAACGAAAATTTTCCGATCGAAAACTTCGAGGCAGGAATTCGACTCAATCAGGCGCTGCTGGAAGAGTTGGCCAAATAAGGAAATGGCTGCGGCGGAGAAATCAGTCCTTCTTCGCCTTGGTCATCGCTTGGCTGAACCAATCGTTCCCGACAGGGGCGGACGAAGGCGGACGGTTGTCGCGTCGTGAGGGTTGGCGATCGTTGCCGCCGGGGGAATTGCCGCGCTGGCGGGATTCGAAATCGGGATTCGATTTCATCGAGAGGGCGATGCGGCTTCTTTTCAAATCCACTTCCATCACCGTGACTTGGACTTTTTGCCCGACTTTGACAACCTCGCCCGCATCGCGGACGAATTGATCGGAAAGTTGACTGACGTGGACCAGGCCGTCCTGGTGGACACCAACATCAACGAAGGCTCCGAACGCGGTGACATTGGTCACAATTCCCGGAAGTTTCATCCCAACGGTCAGATCGGCGGGTTTCTCAACACCGTCCGCGAAGTTGAAAATTTCAAAAGCCTTGCGCGGATCACGACCGGGCTTGGAAAGTTCCGCGAGAATGTCCTGAAGCGTCGGCAAACCCGTACCATCTGTTAGATAATTCCGCAGGTTGATTTTTTTCCTCAGCGCCTCATCGCGCATCAGATCGGCCACGCTGCAGCCCGCATCGGCCGCCATTTTCTCAACCAACGCGTAGCGCTCAGGGTGAACCGCCGAGGCATCGAGCGGATGTTCGGCATCGCGGATGCGAAGGAATCCGGCCGCTTGCTCGAAAGCCTTGTCACCGAGGCGCGGGACCTGTTTCAACTCCGCGCGTGAAGTGAAGCCGCCCTTCTCCGTGCGATAGGCGATGATGTTCTCGGCCAACGTGTTGTTGAGCCCCGATATGTAGGCAAGCAGATGTTTTGAGGCGGTGTTCAGCTCGACGCCCACCCCGTTCACGCAACTGATCACCGTGTCATCGAGGGAGGTTTTCAACGCACGTTGATCGACGTCATGCTGGTATTGCCCGACCCCGATCGCTTTCGGATCGATTTTCACCAACTCCGCCAGCGGATCCATCAGGCGACGGCCGATCGAAACCGCACCGCGCACGGTGACATCCTCGTTGGGAAATTCCTCACGCGCCGCATCGGAAGCGGAATAGATCGATGCGCCGCTTTCGTTGACCATGATGACGGGGATCGACGACGGAAGCTTGAGTTTTTTGACAAATGCCTCGGTCTCGCGGGAGGCGGTGCCGTTACCGATCGCGATCGCCTGGATATCATGTTTCCTGATCAATCCGGCGAGTTCAACCGCCGCTTCGTAGGCCTGGCTGTTGGATCCCGCAGTGCAGTGAAGCACGGTGTGATGGAGAAGATTCCCCTGCGCATCGAGCACCACGGTTTTGCAACCCGTGCGGAAACCCGGATCGATTGCGATCGTGCGGCGACGGCCCAGAGGCGAGGCGAGCATGAGCTCGCGGAGGTTTTCCGCGAAGACCCGGATGGCGGTTTCATCGGCGCTTTTTTTGCCAAGCAAACGCATTTCCGTTTCCATGGAAGGCATCAGCAGGCGCTTGCAGCCATCCTCCACAGCGAGACGGACCTGCCCCGCGGACGCTCCATTGCCATTGACCCATTCACCTACGGCGATTGTAGTAACACGTTCCAACGGCACGTCGATGCGCATGAAAAGGAACGCCTCTTTTTCGCCACGGCGGATCGCGAGCATGCGATGCGAAGGAATGGTTTTGAAAGGCTCGGACCAATCGAAGTAGTCGCGGTATTTCTCCGCGCCATCTTCTTTTTCCTTACCATACATGATTTTGGAGGAAACGGTGGCTTCGGCCTCGTAGATTTTACGGACCTGGCCACGCAGCGAGGCGTCGTCGGATACGCGCTCGGCGATGATGTCGCGGGCGCCGGCGAGGGCGTCTTCCGCGGTGGCGACATCTTTTTCCGCGTCGATGTATTTTGCGGCTTCCACTGCGGGATCGGCATTTTGATTTTCCATCAGGAAATCGGCAAGCGCCGTGAGGCCGCGTTCGATCGCCTTGGTGGCGCGGGTCTGGCGTTTCGGGCGGTGGGGCGCGAACACGTCTTCAAGCGCGGTCAGGGTCAGGGCTGCGAGGATTTTTTTCTTCAGCTCATCGGTGAGGAGGCTGCGTTCCTCGAGCGATTTCAGGATTGTCGCGCGGCGGGAATCGAGCTCGGCGAGTTGCAGCATACGATCGCGGATCGCCTGGATTTGGACTTCGTCGAGAGAACCCGTGGATTCCTTGCGATAACGGGAGATGAACGGAATCGTAGCACCCTCGGCAAGCAGCTTGGCGGTGGCGACAACGGAAGAAAGCTTGATGCCGGTCTCGCGAGCAATGAGTTCGAGATGAGCTTGGGAAGATGAGGCGGGTGTGGGGTCGGACATGATTTTCGTGGTCGGTGATTTTACGCTCGGGAGGGCGCCGGTGGCAAGCGATGCTGACGCATTTCCGGGTAAAATGATCTGGTCAGCCGGGACATTGGCGGGCATTGATTTTCGGTAATGATCGCCGAAGCGCCCGCCATTCCGAAACCCAGGCTGAGGTTTATCGATTTGGCGCGGTCGATTGCCATCATGTTGATGTTGGAAGGTCACTTTATCGGCCTGACCCTGACCCAAGAGGCGCGGGATCCGTCGAATTTCATCTTTTTGACTTGGAATACGATACGGGGATTCACGGCCCCTCTTTTTTTCACCGCGGCGGGGATGATTTTCGTATTCCTGCTCACGGGGGGTGAAAATTCTTCATTTTTCAGACAGGTGAGGGTGCGCAAAGGTTTCATCAGAGCCGCGCAACTGCTGTTTTGGGGTTACGCGCTGCAACTCAGCTTGAGAAGATTTCCGGATTATATCAAAGGCGATTTCAACGATTGGATTTTTGCATTTCATGTCCTGCAATGCATCGGAGTTGGGCTGATTGTTTTGATCTTGATCGCCGCCCTCCACCGCGCGATCGGTAAGTTTTCCTTGGTTGCCTTTTATGCGATGGCGACGGTGATTTGTTTGTCCGTCTATGTTTGGCTGAAAAGCCTGCCGGAAGGAACGCACGTCCCTGATGGCTGGCCGCAGGTCATGCAAAACGCGCTCAGCGGACCGAGATCGGTTTTCCCTCTCGCGCCGTGGCTGGGATATGCGCTTTTCGGTGGTGCGATGGGTGCATACTTGCGCGCGCGAAACGATCAACTCCCCACTCTCCGATCATGCGGTTGGTTTTTCATCCTCGCTGCGGTGCTGAAATCGATATGGCTCGCGGCAATCTGCGTTCCCATGCCAGAGTATGCCGCAGACGGCATCGCGTGGTTCACCGAGCGCGCTTTCGAAGTGGTTTTGTTTCTCGGAATCTTGCGTATGATCGAGATCCGTTATGGGATCCATGCTCCGTGGATGCTCAGGATCGGCCAAGAGACTTTTGCCATTTACATCTTGCACGTCATCGTCCTCTACGGCGGATTGTTCGGCTTTGGCTTGAGTGATCTCATCAGCGAAAAGCTCGGGCCGTGGCAAGCCGCCGGAGGCGCGTTGGTTTTCATCGCGTTTTTCGCAGGCTGTGCGATCGCGTTGAATCTTTGGAAAACACGGAACAGGAAAAACGCGTAATTCGCTCAAACCGTGCAAATTTGTACGGCCTGTCTCAAGCTCGCGAGTTTGTCCTCACGCTTCGGAATGAATTCCTGCGCCACATATCCGGTATAGCCCGTTTCCAAAATCGCCCGCATGATGGCCGGGTAATTCAGCTCCTGGGTTTCATCGATTTCATTCCGGCCCGGGCAACCTCCGGTATGGTAGTGCGAAAAATACGCATGTTTCGCTCGTATCGTCGCGATGATGTCGCCCTCCATGATCTGCATGTGATAAATATCATAGAGTAGTTTGAAATTCGGACTCGCCAACCGGTCCGCCAACGCCGTCCCCCAATGGCTGCGGTCACACATGTAGTCGGGATGGTCGACGCGGGAGTTGAGCAATTCCATCGTCAAAGTGATGCCTAGCTTCTCAGCGGTTGGCAAAATCCTCTCCAATCCGATCGCGCAGTTTTCGAGACCTTGTTCATCATCCATCCCTTCCCGGTTTCCGGAAAAGCAGATGAGCTGTTTGGCACCCACTCTCGCGCAGTCATGGAGTTTCCGCTCATAAACTTCCGCCAGGGCATCGTGATGCTCGATACGGTTGAAAGATTTTTCAATCATCCCGACCTTGATACCGGTGCGCGTGGTCGCCGTCGGAAAGGTGACCACGGGACAATCCAGATCGTATTTGCGTATCGTTTCAAAATCCGGGGTGTCCAACAAATCGATCGCCACGAGGCCGATATCCTTCGCGGCAGCGCAAAACCGCTCCAGTGGAATGTCCTCGTAGCACCAGCGACAGGCAGCGTGGCGGATCTGGCTTTGGATTGAGGAAGGCCTTGGTGGCGTCATATCATTCTTCGGATTTTCCATCATCTCTGTTCGGACTTGCCGCGAAGTTTCATGCCCATCCTTTGCGGATGCAAGAAACAAGCGGATTGAAACAAAAATCATTCAAATTGCATCGGGCCTTTTGTCGGGTAGCATCGGTCAAAATCAAGCGGTGTCGCGTTCGATCGGGCCGCCTCCGACCCATCTCCTCATGAAATTTCCATCCGTATTTCTCACCCTTCTGTTATCGCTGATTTCGCTCAACGCGGCGCGACCGCTCAACGTCCTGTTCTTCACCGCGGATGACATGAACCACGATTCCACCTCCGTATTCGGTGGTCCGATCAAGGATTTAACTCCGAATGTGGACCGCCTCGCATCCGAAGGCCTGCGCTTCAGGCACGCTTACTCCACGGTCGCGGTTTGTCAGCCGGTGCGTCAGACGATGTTTTGCGGACTCTATCCGCACCGCAGCGGATCGATGGGATTTTTTCCGGTCAAGCCGCAGGTGCGCACGCTACAGCAACAATTTCGCGATGCCGGATATCTGATCTCATGTTACGGAAAAAGAAAACACATGCAGCCTGCCGATCAGTTTTGTGCGGATGTGAGCGATGACAGCATCAGCCGCCGCCCACAGCAGCTCGCGGAAGCCACACGCCAATTCCTGCGCAAGGCGCGCGAACAGGGAAAACCCTTTTTCCATAACGTCAATTGCTATGATCCTCACCGCCCGTTCATCGGCATGAAAGGTCCGGACGATCTCGCCGGGGGCGAGCCTCCGAGTCGCTGGATCAAGCCGGAGGAAGTCACCCGGGTTCCGGGATTTCTTGATGATTTGCCGGAAATCCGTCGCGAGTTGGCAGGTTATTATACGAATGTGCGACGTTTGGATGATGCCCTCGGGGCGGTCCTGGAGGTGATCAGGGAAGAGGGATATGCCGATAACACGATCGTTGTGTTTTATGGCGGAGATCACGGCATGTCCTTTCCGTTTGGCAAATCGAATAATTACGAAAACAGCTCGCGTGGCGCGCTCATCGTCCGTTGGCCGGGTGTGATCAAGGCGGGTACGCTGGATGTCAATCACATGGTCTCGACCCTCGATTTCACACCCACCCTGTTAGAAGCCGCGAAACTTCCCGCCATTCCGAACATCGATGGCAGATCGTTTTTACCCGCGCTCAAAGGCGAGAAGATGCCAGGATGGGATCATGTGTTCACCGTTTACAACGCGGCATTTGGAAACAACTGGCTGCCCATGCGCTGCATGCGCACCAGGGAGCGCTCTTACATATGGAACGCATGGAGCAACGGCACGAAAAAATATCACACTGAAAACATGTCGGGGTTGACATGGAAAGCCATGACATCCTCCGCGGAAAGCGATCCCGCAATTCTGGAGAGAACCCGATTTTACAGCTATCGGACGCCGGAGGAATTCTACGATCTCGCAAAAGATCCGTGTGAGAGGAAAAACCTGATCCAGGATCCGGCCAACCAAGCCGAAATCGAATCCATGCGGAAAGCGCTTCTGGACTTCATGGAGCGGACTGGAGATCCGTTCGCAAACGCCTTCGCCAACCGTAAAAACGCGAAGCTCATTACCGATACCCTTGAAAAACTCAACAAGGAGTATCCCGGCAAGGGCGGCAGCGAATGATCCCGATCACGGTTTCTGATTCGGATCGTAGAAAATCCGGACATCGGCTTGCGTCGTGCCGAGCAATTGCTGTGCCCGGCGCAATGCGTCCCGCGTCGAAATATTCGGGTTCGATGGCATCGCGAGAAAAATATTGCTTTCGCCTTGGGTCCGATCCGCACCCTCTTGCAGCACTTCCAAAATACCCGATCGTTTCAGAACCTTGTACACGTCTTTGGATGCGCCGGATATCAACAAATACAGCCCTTGGCGGCGTATGAAACCAACCAAATCCTCAAGTGCCATGACACTTGTCGCGTCCAGGTGGCGTGCGTTTTTCAAACGCAGGATGATGACCTTGATCGCCGGGTCCGCAGCAATCCGCTGGATCTGGGTGCGGAACAACTCCGAAGCGCCGAAAAAAAGATCTCCTTCGACATGCACGATGGAAATCGCGGGAATGGGTCTCGCCCCGTTCACCTCTTTTTCTCTCAGTTCACCCAGATCGTTGAACTCGTATTCCTTCAGGTAAGGCTTGCTGGCTTTCCGGAGAAACAAGGTGATGGAAATCGCAACCCCGATGAAAATGGCGACGTGCAAGGGCGCGAGAAGTGTTGCGATGAACGTCACGACGATCACCACCGCGTCATCGAATGTGGAGCGCAGGCAAATGCGGATTTGCTTGAGATTGAAGAGCGTGAAAGACACCGCGATGACCAGCACGGCGAGCGCGGATTTGGGAATGTAATCAATGATGTCCAGGCCGGCTTTATCGAACCATGCGATCATGACGACCAGTGACAGGGTGAGCAATCCCGTGTAAAATGAAGAGGCTTTCGTCGCAGCTCCGGAATTGAAATTCAGCGTGGAGCGGGTCAATGAACCCGAAGCGGGCATCCCGCCGGCAATCGCGGAACCCAGGTTCGAGAAACCCACGGAAAGCATGTCCTGATTCACGTCGGTCCGATCCCCTGTCTGCGATGCGATCGACTTTGCCATCAGGGTGTTTTCCAAGGATGCCAGAAATGCGATCGCGAGAGCCAGACCCAAAAGCACCGAAATATCATTGAAAATCTCCGGGCGGAAAAAATCGGGAATCCTCGGCACAAGATCCGCCAACCCAAAGGTTCGGAACGTTTCCTGTTCCGCAAACGGCCCGACACCCAAATGAATGAGCGGCCCGAAAACCACCGAACCGGAAAGCAGCGCGATCGAGAACGCCGGCCAATTTTTCTTCCAACGCCTGAAGGCGCAGTAAACCAAAAGCGTCACGGCACCGATCAGAAGAGGCGCCCATTGCGTGTGGTTGATCGAACATGAAAGCTCGCCTACCAAACCGAAAAACGTCGCAGTTTTCCCGGAGCCGACAAACTGATTCAGGCCAAGCAACGGTTTGAGTTGGTTGCCAATGATCAGCACCGCCGCACCCGCCATATAACCGACCAGAACGCTTCGTGAGACATACTGCAACAAATCCGCGACCTTGAAGAGAGCACCCAACATCGAGGCGATCGCTACGATAAAAACCAACAATGGAAGCAACTCATCAACCCGGGATTGCAAATTGGGGTTCACCGCAAAAAAGCTGAACAGCATGAAAGCGGTCGCGTTCGTCGGACCCAACACATTGTAGCGTGAGCTGGCGAAAAGCGGTGCGATGATCGCCGCAACAGCCGCGCTCATCACTCCGTAAACGACATCCAGTCCCGCGATCGCCGCATATGCGATTGCCTGCGGCAGCGCCAGCAAAGTCACATTCGCGGCCGCCCGCATGTCGCAAACGAATTTTGACTTTGTATAATCCCGAACAGGCCCGACGTGCGGCAGAAAATCAATTTTCTCCTCAGCAAAATAATCGCGTGTGGCGCGATAGGATTTTTTGATGACGTTTCCGAAACTCATGCGGCCTCGTAAGCTTTAGTGGAACCGCGCGCGCCTGAAAAGCCAGAGGCCCAACAACACGCACAAAACATTTGGCGCCCATAGGGCAATGGTCGCACCGGCATCGGTGTCGAATTTATCCGCCAGCATGGTGAAGAGGAAATACGCGGTTCCGATCAACAGGCTGACAATCAGGCCGGTGGACGTGTCCTTGCGGCGGCTTTTCAAGCCCAGCGGAACCGCAATAAACGCAAAGGACAGGCAGGCCATGGAAAACGAAAAGCGCTTGGTGATCTCGGCACGGAAACTGACTTTCTTGGAATCTTGGAGACCGGGATGATCGTCAATGTAACGGCGGATTTCCGCACTGGTCATCGCGCTGGAACGAACCTTTTTGTTGCGATCATTGCCAAAATCGAACAGCCAGGGCTCGGCCTCGCCGGCAAACACCAGTTCCGAGGTGCCGTCCTGTTTTTTGGATTCGATGAAGGTATCGATCAATTTCAGGCGCAGTTGTTTTTTCTCATCATCGACAATCAACGACACACTGCCGGCGTGCACATAAGCTTCGGTTCGGGATGGAGCCAACTTGCCAACGCCTGAAACCTGATACAAATGAAACCCTTTCAATGTGTCGCCGTCCCGTGCTTCGACGAATACTTTTTGATTCTTGAATTTCGATTGAACGATGCCTGGATCCAGCAGCGATCGCGGATCACGTTTCACCTGTTCGTATACCAGATCGGCGAGCGTGGCTTTCGCGTGAGGCACCACATTCACGTTGATCCACAAACAGCCCAGTGACATCAGCGCGCCAATGATGAAGACCGGCAGCGCGAGCCGGAACAAACCGATTCCGGCCACCCGGAAACTGGTGATTTCATGATCACTCGACATCCTGCCGAACACCAGCAGCACGGCCGAAAGAAACCCCCAAGGGATGGTGAACATCAGCGAAAAAGGCAGCACGTTGATGACGAACCGGAACACAAGGCTCAAAGGAGCCGCCTGATCCACAAGCAAAGGCCGCGCCTGTTTGAAAAGGTTGCCCATCACCAGCACCAAACTCAGGATGAAAACGGCATAGATCGTCCCCACAAGAATTTGTTTGGCGATATAGCGGTCGAAAAGGCGCATGTCGGAGAATCGCGGTCCGAGGCAGATCTTGCAAGTGGCAAGATGAATCAGTTTTGAACCGGTTGCTTCACGGGCTATCCCCTGCCCACTCCAAAACGCCGGTCGATGTCTTTGCGGTTGTATTCGGTTAGCGTGGGACGTCCGTCAGCCGCGCAGTAGGGCAGATCGCATTCGAACATTTCCTCCAAGAGGCGTTGTGCCTTGCTGGCAATAATTCTCGCGAGCCGTTCAAAGGTGAATTTTCCGGTCGATGCCGGACCGTGGAGCATGTCTCCAAAAAACGCTCTTGACGAACGTATCAAATTTGATACGTTCGTCTCCGATGGCCACCCCCGCATCACGACCGCTCAAAACACGTTTTTCTCTACAGAGACTGGGAATGAGCCCGTGAGGGAATGGCTTCTCAAGCTTACAAAAGACGAAATGAAAATCATCGGTAGCGATATCCTTGCAGTTCAGTGGGCTTGGCCTGTCGGAAAACCGCTAGTCGATTCCATGGGACAGGGAATGTGGGAAGTTCGCTCATCTTTAGGTGAACGGATCGCCAGAGTTTTCTTCATCGTTCACAGGGAAGAAATCATTCTTCTGCATGGAATAATCAAAAAAGGACAAACAGCACCTACACACGAAATCAGCTTGGCGCGCAAACGTCAGGCAATCTATCTGAAATATTATGAAACGAGAAATGAAAACCAAAGCGTCAAAAAAAGGAAACCCTCATCGGGGAAGTAGTTTTGCCGATTTTCTTGAAGACCAATGCGTTGCGCCAGAAGTCAACGTTCTTGCTCTGAAGCGCGTTCTCTCGTTACAGCTTCAGGAAATCATTGAAACTGAAAAAGTAAGTAAAACCGAACTTGCCGAGCGCATGCATACGAGCCGGGCAGCGGTGGATCGCTTGCTCGATCCATCCAACTCTTCTCTGACCTTTGCCAGCGTTGGCAAAGCCGCTGCGGCTCTAGGCAGAAAAGTTGAGGTGCGTTTCGTTTCCGCCTGAAATCAGGATATTTGCGAAACTATCCCCTGCCCACTCCAAAACGCCGGTCGATGTCTTTGCGGTTGTATTCGGTTAGCGTGGGACGTCCGTCAGCCGCGCAGTAGGGCAGATCGCATTCGAACATTTCCTCCAAGAGGCGTTGTGCCTCCGCGAGGCGCGGCACAACGCGCCTCGCCGCCTTGCTGGCGATGATTCTAGCGAGCCGTTCAAAGGTGAATTTTCCGGCCGATGCCGGGCCGTGCAGGGTTTCTTCCAAAATCTCACTGAGAAAAAGTTTCGGGTCTTCCATCTTTAAAAATGCCGGAAGGCTGCGCAGTTGCAGGGTATTTCCACCGAAAGCCTCGACTTCCAATCCGGCTTCCAGCAAAGCGTTTTTCTCCCGCAGCAAATGATCCAGATCACGGGGATCGAGTTCGATCAAAACCGGAACCAACAGGTTCTGTGTTTCCAGTCCTGTTTTACGGCCTCGGGTGAGTTGCTCGAAAATGATCCTTTCGCGCGCGGCCTTCGGATCGAACAAGACCAAACCGCTGTCGCTTTCGAAAATGACATATCGCTCCTGCAACATCCCGACCAAGCGGAACTGGGGCGCTTTGGAAAGCCGTTCCTCAATTTGCGCATTCTCGCCCGCCCCTAGTATGGTCAGTTCCTGCTGAGTCTGGTGAAACATGGCCGCACGCGACACGACGGTTTGCTCCGGTTCACTGACAGGCTCGGAATGACACGCAGCCGCTAGCATAAGCGGATCGCGCGGACGTGGTTTCAGGCATTCGGCCACGGCGCCGGAAATAAGATCACGAACCTCATGCGGGCGATGGAATCTCACTTCCCTCTTCGCAGGATGAACATTCACATCGACCAGCTGCGGCTCCATTTCCAACCACAGCCATGCGGCCGGATACAACCCGTCCTGCAGGTTTCCGCGGAAACCCTCCACTAGGCCTTTCGATATCGCCGCATCCTCGATCGGCCTGCCGTTGAGAAAAACGAATTGGTGACGCCTGCCTTTGCGGGCGTGCTGGGCCGGCAGGATGAAGCCGCTGACTTGCATCCCATTTCCGATGGTTTCGGAAATTTCCACCAGCTCGCCACCCAGATCATTTCCCAATAACTGCCGCACCCGATCCGCCGTGCGGACGACGCCGGGCAAATCAAAAACCGTGCGGTCATCTTTTCTGAAACGGAAACGCACGCCCGGTGCGGCCAGCGCATGCAGGCGGATTTGCTGCTCCACATAAGCGGACTCGGTGCTCTCGGCACGCATGAACTTACGCCGGGCGGGCAGGTTGAAAAACAAATTCCGTGCCTCGATCACTGTGCCGGGAGCGCCTCCCGCGTCGCGGACATCGCGAAGTTTTCCTCCATCCACAATGATTTCCGTGCCGGTCAGGGACTCCGGTTGCCGGGTGACCATGCGGAACTTCGCCACACTCGCAATGCTCGGAACCGCCTCACCACGAAATCCCAAGGTCAAAATATTCGCCAAATCCGCTGACGTGCGCAGCTTGCTGGTGGCGTGCCTTTCCAAAGAAAGCAGGGCATCCTCACGCGTCATGCCGCAGCCGTCATCGGCCACACGGATCAGGTTCACCCCGCCTTTTTCAATATCCACCATCACTTCCCTCGCTCCGGCATCGAGGCTGTTTTCGACGAGCTCTTTCACCACACTCGCCGGGCGCTCCACGACCTCACCTGCCGCAACCTGGCTGGCTAGGATATCTGGTAAAACTCGGACGACTGGCACGCCACGATTTAGTCCTCACGATCCGCGTTCAGCAATCTTCAATTGACCCAATCCCACCTCCGGCTAGCCTGCCCCACTCATGGCCGGCTTTTTCAAAAAACTTTTCAACGCAATCATCGACCAAGCGGAGGTCGATTGGGACGAACTTGAGGCGAATCTCATCGCCGCCGACCTTGGGGGGAAACTCAGCACCGGCATTGTTAACGAACTTTTCGATCTCGGCCGCAAGGTTTCCGCCCAAGACGTGGTCGACATCACCCGCAAGCGTCTCTCGAAAATCCTGCCCGATGATTGCCCTCCGCCCGATCCTCGCAAGGACGGCAAGCCGTTTGTCATCCTCATTGTCGGTGTGAACGGCACGGGCAAAACCACCTCCACGGCCAAGCTCGGCATGTGGCTGAAGAAACGTGGCCACAGCGTGATGCTGGCCGCAGCCGACACCTTTCGCGCGGCGGCGGTCGAGCAGCTGCAGCGTTGGGGCGATCGGCTCGAGATTCCCGTTGTCACCGGCCAACCGAATTCCGACCCATCCTCCGTCTGCTTCAAGGCGCATCAGCAAGCGATCGCCGATCAGGCCCAATTCCTCATCTGTGATACGGCGGGCCGCATTCACACCCGCCACAACCTGATGGAGGAACTTGGGAAAATCCGTCGCACGATCGCCAAGCAGGACGAAGGCGCACCGCATCTCACGCTGCTGGTCGTCGATGCCTCAACTGGCTCGAACGCCCTCAACCAAGCCAAAGAATTTCACAAAGCCAGCCCGCTTGACGGGCTGATCATCACCAAGCTCGATGGCTCCGGAAAAGGCGGGATCGCTTTCACGATCTACGATCAACTCGGCGTCGCCCCACGTTTCATCGGAACCGGCGAAGAACCCGAGGCATTTTCAATGTTCGAGAAAGAACGATTTGTGGCTGAAGTGTTGTAAAGAAAGGCTTTGCATCTAAAAAAGAGCCATATATAGTACTGAAATGAATACGATTTTAAGTCCATATACAGCAAGTGTCTCGGAACTGAAAAAAAACCCCAGCGGTCTTCTCGAGCAGACAGGTGGAGAACCGATTGCGATCCTGAATCACAATCGCCCAACCGCATATCTCATTCCTGCGGCATTGTATGAGGAAATGCTAGAGCGGTTGGAAGATGCCGAGTTGATGGAACTGGTTGAAGGGCGCAAATCGGAAAAGTCTCAGGCAAAAAAAGTCACGCTGAATGAGCTATAGTCTGAAATTTTTACCCTCGGCTCTCAAGGAATGGAATAAGCTGGGAGCAACTGTTAGAAATCAGTTCAAGAAGAAGCTCGAAGAGAGGCTACTTGAACCGGAGGTTCCGGCAGACCGCCTCAGAGGACAGCAAAATTACTACAAGATCAAACTCCGTGGTTCGGGTTATCGCTTGGTTTACGAAGTGGAAAAAGCGGAGATCACAATTTACGTGATTGCCGTTGGAAAAAGGGAAAATGAATCGGTTTATCGGATAGCTGATAAAAGAAAGCGGAAATAAGAATCACGACCTAGCTCTACCTATGAATTACCAAGAAGCCATCGAGTGGTTGTTCGGAACCCAGCAGTTCGGGATCAAGCTGGGCTTGGAAGGACCGCGCAATCTGCTCAAGGAATTTCTCGCCTTTCCCAAACACGGCGTGCAGGTCGCGCACGTGGCGGGCACAAACGGCAAGGGCAGCGTTTGCGCGATCATGGATCGCTGCGCCCGTTCATGCGGAAAGCGCACCGGGCTTTTCACTTCGCCGCATCTGATCGACTACCGCGAGCGGATGCGGGTTTCAGGCGAAATGATTTCCGAAGAACGATGCGCGGAATGGCTCACCCAAGCGCGCGAGCTTTGCGAGCGACTCGAGGTCCATCCGACTTTTTTCGAAATCACCCTGGCGGTCGCAATGCGTTGGTTCCGGGAGATGGAATGCGATCTGATTGTTTTGGAAACCGGAATGGGCGGACGCCTGGACGCGACCACGGCAATACCCGCGGATGTTTGCGTGATCACTCCGATCGGGATGGATCACACCCAATGGTTGGGTGAAACTCTCGGAGCGATTGCCGCGGAGAAAGCGGGGATTTTCCTCGAGGGTGTGCCTGCGTTTTCCTCACCGCAGGAAACCGAGGCCCGACAGGTTCTGGAAAAGGAGGCGAACCAGAAAAGAACCCCGCTGACCTTCATCGATCAACCGCTCGAAGGATACGGCATCGCCCTGCCAGGCAAGCATCAGAAATGGAATGCGGCGCTCGCTCTGGCTGCATTGCATGCTCTCGGGCTGCCATTGAATTACGAATCGGTTGCCGAAGGCCTGTCCAAGGTGAAATGGCCGGGACGCTTCGAGCGCATCATCAGTGGCGGACTGGAAATCATTCTGGACGGCGCCCACAACCCGCACGCCGCGAAAGTCCTGCGGGAAACCTGGACGGCTGAAATGGGCGAATGGCAAGGCACGCTCATTTTCGGCGCTGTCGAATCGAAGGACATCTCAGGCATCCTTGCCGAGCTGCGCGGACTCAACCAACGGATCATCTTCTGCAAGGTCGGAACCACCCGCGGGCTGCCTACTTCCGAGTTGATGAAAAGCCTGCCCACCGATCAACAACCCACCGCTGAATGCTACGATACATTTTCCGAAGCTCTAGACGCCGCAAGACAATACAATGACCGCATCCTCGTCGCCGGCTCCCTCTTCCTCGTCGGCGAGGCAAGGGCAACTCTGTTAGATAAGACGTTTTTGGCGAGCGCGCAGTGAGTTAAAAGACAAATGTCATGACGGCATTTTAAAAAATGAGGCACGGAGGAAGAATGGAGAAGAGGGAGTTATCTCCAGTAACTCATATATTTCAACTAGCCTGATCCTAGAAACAGAAATGGAACCACGGATGGACACAGATAGACACGGATAATCAAAGAGTTATGAATTTTTTCAGTCTCACCTTTTAGGTGAATGAAGAATTCTTGCTAATCCTCTTAGCATCAGCGTTTATCCGCGTTTATCCGTGGTTCATTTTCCTCTTTAGCCTGATATTTTTTGAGAATATCATTTCTCTCCGTGAGCTCCTTTCTTACTCCGTGCCTCATTTCCAAAAAATCCCCGAACAAACCTTCAGGTTTTAAAATCCCTCGTCTGAAAGGCGAGCCAGCCGGCAGTGAAAAGACTCACATTCAATCCCGCCAGGAAGGTGAAGCTCTCGATGATTTTCGGCCATGAGATATATTGTTCCACCAGAAAAACCCAGGCACTCATGCGCCAGGTGACAAAGTAACTTTCATAGGGTTTGAAGAACGGGAAACCCTGCAGAATCATATCAACAAAAAGAATTGTCAGGGTAATGATCGTCGCGGCGGCGGGTTTGATCTTGAAACAGGAAAACATGAACGCAATGGATGACAGCGTAATCATGCTGACTCCGATTCCGGCCGCGGAGAGCGCGAGCCGCCCCGCGCCTTCCCACCAATTCGGATACGCGGCAAAGACTTTCATCTTGGGCTCGATCACAAACAACCCGCCTTCCCACCCCACCGCCGCGACAGCCATCGCGTAACCGCTGATGCCGACGAAAAACACGAAGCTGAACGTGTAGAGACAAACCGCCGTATATTTCACCAACAACAGCCGGAAACGGCTGATTGGACGGGCAAAGACCATGCGCAAATTCCCATCCTCGTTTTCCTTGGCGACAATGTCACCCGCAACCAGGGCGAAATAAATCGAACCCAACAGGAACATGCTCAGAAGCATGATCATGAAGGTGATGGTCAGGGAGCTGTAATAAGTGCTGAACTCCAAACCGTTTCTTTCCACCATTCCACGCATCCGCTCCTGGCTGGCTTCAAGTTTGTAAACCGTCAGGATCAATACCTCCATCGCGAGAAAGGCGCCGTAGCCCATCCACGTTCTTGGACGCGCGAACAATTTGCGAAGCTCACCACGGAGTTGTTGAATAAAAATCATGTCAGTTGGGGCTGCCTCGGCCATCGAGAATTTCCATATACACATCCTCCAGCGAGCGACGGACTTTTGCGAACTCGCGAACCCGCACTCCCGCTTTCACCAGTTCCTCCACCACTTGCGCGGGATCGGCCGATGCCGGTAACGCGATTCGCCCCGCCTGTGGCAGGCTGCCTCCAAAGCGCTCGACCACTGGTCCGGCCGCCGACCAGGCCTCAAGATCCGCCTGATAGATCGGCGTCTCGTCGGCGAGGTTGCGAACCGATCCTTCGAATACGAGTTGCCCTTCTCGCAGAATCGCAACCCGATCACACATCTGCTCAACCTCGGAAAGCAGGTGGGAATTGAAAAGCACCGTCATGCCCCTCTCATGCCGCAACTCCAGGATGAAATCACGAAACCATTTGATCCCCTCGGGATCGAGCCCGTCCGTGGGCTCGTCCAGCAACAATAATTCCGGTTCCGGTAATAAAGCTTGGGCCAAGGCCAGACGCTGGCGCATGCCGTGGCTGTAGGTGCGGACTTTCGATCCGATCCGCTGCTCCAAGCCAACGCGCTTGACGACCTCCCGGGCGGATTTCCCATCAAAGCCCCCGGAGTAACTCATCAGGATCTTGAGATTCTCCCAACCGGTCATGTAATCGTAAAACGCCGGCGCCTCAAAGATCGCGCCGACTTTGCGCAATGCCTTGCCGCGTTCTTCCTGCACGGAAATTCCGTCGATCAAGACCTCACCCTGATCCGGAGCGACCATTCCGAGGATGATGCCGAGGGTTGTGCTTTTTCCTGCCCCGTTGTGTCCGAGCAAGCCATGGATCTCACCACGCCCAAGAGCGAAGCCCACGTTTTTCAGGGCGGGTTTGCCGCCAAACGTTTTGCTCAGATTTTTCGCTTCCAACATCATGAGGACTCTTACTTGCCGGTCACAAATCGTATTTTGTCGGAACTGCTGGAATCGGCGTAGAGGAAATTGGTTTTCCCGTCATGCCACGCCTCCTTGTCACTGACCAAAGGAATGGATTCCGGGCGGTTGTCGTTTCCAAAAAATGACAGATCGGTGATTTTGCGGCCATTTTGAGTGACGTTCCAGTTATAACTGCTTCCGGTCTTCTTGAATTCCACGGCATCGGACGGGCAGTGAAACACCTCCTCGCTCTCCACGTAGCCCGACAAAACCGTTTCGAGTACGGGCTCCTCGGAGGTTTTGTCAGAACGGCCCAAGGCCAGCTCGGGGAGGTAATCGTTGTGATCGCCCAAATACATCTGCAGGCCCACTCCGATCTGCCGCAGATTCCCGAGACAATTCGCCTGCCGGCTTTTGTCCCTGATCGAGCGGCCCAAGGGAAAAGAGATCGCACTCAATACCACGATGATCGTGATCGTGATGAGCAACTCCATGAGAGTGAATCCGTTTTTTGCCGCAGATCTCATCTTTGCCCGAATTCGTTTCCTCTCAATCCCTGCATGACCTCATTCATCGCCTCCATCAAAGGCGCGAGATCCAGCTTCGTATCCGCACTCGCTTCATTGAAGTAGGCGCGCATGCCTTCCTGGCTGATCTTGGCGAGCAACTGCTCATCGAGTTCCTGGGCTCTGCTCATTTCCTCCTCGGTTCGTCCTTCTTCAATCTCTCTCAAGCCCTGCTCGACAAACTGCTTTCTCTGCTCCGCAGGCATCTGATCTAGCGCCTCCATGAAGCGGCCCATGGTTTCGACAAT
>JBIKNX010000151.1:0-6727 GCA_044358435.1 Luteolibacter sp. | reverse complement strand
GAAAAATCAAACTCCTCAGCCAATGAGGCTTAAAAAACACGCCCATTTTCCTTTTTAGGTTCAATAGGCCGTCTCATCGCGTTGGGACACCGACGCATTGTACTCTTTTTACGCGAGCGCCAGCGCATCCGACCACTGGGAAGATTTAGCGCCAGCTTCCTGGCTGAGTTGGAAGCGAACGGAATTCGCACAGGGACATACAACTTGCCCGACTGGAAGGACACTTCGGAGGGCTTGCGTAGTTGTCTCGATTCCCTCTTTGCCATATCCCCCCGACCGCACTGATCATCGACGAACCCTTCCTATTCGCCGCTGTCCAGCAGCACCTCGCCCGCCGCGGTATGCTCGCGCCTGAGCATGTCTCCCTGATCTGCATCGACAACGACCCGTCCTTCTCCTGGGCTTTCCCCAGCATAGCCCACCTCGCATGGAAGTCCGAGCAAGTCCTCAGAAAGGTCGGGCAATGGGCGGAGAAGGTCGCGACAGGAAAAACAGACCGCCGCCAAAGCTTCACCAAAGCAAAATTCGTGGAGGGCGGCACCATCGGCCCGGCTCCTTAGCCATCGCCTTTGTGAGGCGGTTCATCGCGCTGCGTCGTGTTGCGGATACCGGCACAAAATATCTTGCTATCGTGCCGGATAACGGTATATCACATCCCCGTGGACGTGAGCTAATCCAAGCACTTGTCGAACCGGATCACATTGCCCCATACGGCAACTTCGGGTATACAAAATGCTTATCAAGAACCTCATATAGCGTCGCAAGGCATCAGAAGCCAATAAGTTGCACGAGTAGCTCAGCGGTAGAGCAACCCGTTTACACCGGGTCGGTCGGCGGTTCGATCCCGTCCTCGTGTACCACTTTGATCACTTTGATCATCTCCAATTTCTCCCGCGCCGTCACTGCGGCGGATAGCAAATGAGCGGGCGAATGGGCGGTTGCCACAGGTCGATCCGGCCTCCGATCACGGCCTTGCCGGCAGCGAGAAGACACTCAAAACGGACCGGGCTGATTCTCGTCAGGCGTGGTTTGGAAATCAGATTCCCGTGATGATCTCAAGTTCGGGAAGTGCTTCTTTGAGTTTGGTGATCATTCCCTCGGAAACATCTGTCTGCCAGAGATAGAGGCGTTTCAACCGGGTGAGGGATTTCAATTTCTCCACACCGGCATCGGTCACGCGTGTGCCATAAAGATTCACGGACTCCAAATTTTTCAGGCCGGCGAGCGTGTTGAGGGCGGCATCTGTAATCTTGGTTTCTGAGAGGCGAATCATCCGCAAATCCTTGGCGGTGGCGAGCAATTTGACCGAATCATCCGTGATCGCGGTCGAGGACAGATCCATCGACACCATGCTGGGGAGAACCGTTTTCAATTTCGAGAAAACCGAATCGTCCAGATTGTTGCGGAGAGAAACCGCCGTGAAGGTGAGTCCGGAGGAGGCTTGGGACTGAAAGGTCAGACCGCCGGGGAAATCTTTTGCCAGATCCGAAACAGCTTTGAGCAGGTCGGCGGAGGGCAGGTCGGCTTTTGGAGCTTCTCCAACGGATTTCGATGCGCCCTTATCGACGGTGAGATCGAGTTTGGCAATCGCCGTGCGGATGTCTTCGGGAAGTTCGATTTGCCCCACGGTTTTGAGAGGATCCGCACCGGCGTTGATCCACCATTTGATGACCGCGAGCTCGTGATCTTCCATGGGAGCTTTCGAATCAGGCGGCATGTGCTCGTCATCATCTTCGGGAAGCTCACAACGGTAGACGATATTGCTTTTGGCCGCATCGCCCGGAACAACGCCGTTTCCTTCTTTGCCGCCTTTGACGAGGAGCTCGTAGCTATCCATGCGGAACTTGCCCTTGGATTTGCCTTCTTTGTGACATTCCACACAACGTTTATCGAGAATGGGTTGGACCATGTCCGCGTAGACGATCTGATCCTCAAGTGCCTTGACCTGAACATCCTCTGTCTTCTCCTTCGGCTCATGGCCGAGAATTTTACGTAGCGAATCCGGAGCATACTCGATGAGGTAATCTTTTCCGTGAGTGATCGACGCCCCATCATGGCTCGCGTAACTCATGATCGCGACGCTGCCGAAAATCATGACGCGATAGAGTGCTGTGGAAAATCCGGGCTGCATGGGCCAGGATTTGAAGATCAAGGTCAGTATGGCAGCAGAGGCGAAAACGATCCCGCCCCAGAGGTGATCCTCAAGCAGCTCGCTCATTTCGTAACCGCCGCCCATGTAGAGCAGGAAGCCGAAAAGAACCGCGACCACCGAACTTGCCGCGCCAACAAAGATGGGAATGATGCCGGACTGCGGCTTGTAGCGGGTGAACATCGCCAGCAACTCTTGAATCATGATCAGCGAGAAAATCCCGATCGGAAGATGCAAGACCACCGGATGGAAATGTCCGAAAAACCGAACGATATCCGGTGTTTTTTCCGCATCGGGTTTGCCCGCGAGAAAGGGCATGGCAATCAAAACGGCGATGATGAGCAGGCCGAAAATCGTGATGCCCCATGGGAGGCAGCGTGAGGAACAGTCGTTTTTTTGATCAGATTCAGTGGTCATAAAGAGGATATAAGCGTGAGGGGGGTTCAAACGTCTAGGGTGACGCCCTTGTGGTTTGCACGAGGGCTTGACGGGGAATATGTTTTCTTTTTTGGGAGGAAGGGCAACCATTTAAGTAAGTCATAGCCGAGATATCCGGCGCAATGGCTCAGCACGAGCAGAGCGAGTCCCTCGTCGACAAACGGGACGGGATCCGGGATCAGTCCGATCGTCAGCAGATACAGGGCGGATAAAATCACACCCAACCATGCGAGTTTGCGTTTCATGAATGCCCTAGATACGCACGTGCCAGCGTGTAACTTTCCGAGTTTTCTTGATTTTTTCTCCACCATACGCGAAGTGTTGTCGCATCTATGGATCCATTCTTATTGAAATTTCTTCACCTCGCTGGAGTCTTCGCCCTTTTCGCCTCGCTTGGCGCAACCCTGCTGGGCGGCTCAAACCGGAAATCCGCATCCATGCTTCACGGAGTTTCGCTGCTGATCATTTTGCTCGTTGGCTTTGCCATGCTTAAAAAGCCGCCAATGGATCAATATTGGTGGATGGCGAAACTTGGCATCTGGCTGTTTATCGGGGTGGCGCCGGTTCTTGCGAAGAAAAAGATCCTCTGCCCATGCGTTGTGTTTGTGCTAACTCTGGTCGGAGCCGTGGGTGCCGCCTACTTGGCGTTTTACAAACCCTTCTGAGCCAGCTTGCTCACAATCCGCCCCTGATCAAAATCGAACGGGGTCATTTCCAAAATGACCGAATCGCCTTCGGAAAATTCCGCTTTCGCATCGGTGAGGGCTTTGGACAGATGTCCGAGCATGATTTTGCCATTTAACAGCCGCACGCTGTAAAGAATCTCTCCTTTGCGTTCGAGGATTGTGCCGGTGGTTTCGATGGCGGGTTCGGACATGCGTGAATAAGATCAACCCAGATCGCGCCAGCGCACAAGCCCCGCGAGCGGCATTTCCCCGTCGGGATGCCAGAAAATTCCGGGCTCCTGCGCTTTACCTGCGGCACAGATTCTCGGTGGAGCGATGCCATCCAAGCGGCCGGCATCCGCCAAAGGCTCGCACACCGCGGTGGAAAGAAATGCGGTTTCATCTCCGAGCGTTTCGGACGTGAGCGTATCCGGCATGGGAATGACGCGGACGAAACCACCGGCGGGACTGGTGCGCAGCAGTGCGGAATCCCGATCTAACAGAACCGTCCAATCCGCCGAATTCGTGCTCTCCCAGAGTTTCATGTTCGCGCCGTTGGCGATTTGGAAACGTGCGAGTTCACGGGCGTTGCGTATCCCTCCCGCTTCGGAAAAACTCAAATCGCCGCGAGGATGTGCCGCGCAATGATCCTGAAGCGCCGCGGCGAGTTGATGACAAAACGATTCCGCATCGCCTTTGAAATAGATCGCTTGCACGGAAAGGCAGCCACGCTGACTGAAGCGCAGGACATCCTCTGCCAGCTGCTTTTCCAAGCCGCCGCGCTCCTCAAAAATAAATGCCGCACTGAGTTTCGGCCCGTGTTCGATGATACGGGTTTGCGGCGAAAGCCAACCGCGGAAAAACGTGATCGTTTCCTCACCACCGTAGATGACCGCCACCTCAGGACTGCACCATGATTCCGGCAACTCGCGTTTTACCTCGAACAAATCGGTCTCGCCCGCCCATTGCTCAAATTCAGAAAGCCCTGCCGATGGCACTTTCACCCGACTCGGACAACCGACGAGCAACGCGCGAAACACCGATTGAAACGCGGCGTGTTCGGTATTTCCGCTGACCACATGCAGCACCGGCCCGCGCGGTGAAACGCGGGATCCATCAACCCATTGCTCCAGCCGGCGATGATCGCCGAGCTCGAGATCTAACCATTTTTTCAAAGCCACCTCATCATAACATCCCACCCACGGCTCAAGCGTCGGGCGCTGTGAAACGAGGAAGCTAATTCGTTCGGCAAGAGTCTTCATTTTTGGAAATCCCAAGGGTTGATGAGGTCGATGCCGGTTCCAGCGAAATCGGAAACGTTGCGGGTCGCTAGAGTCAGGCCGCGTATTTTTGCCGTGGCGGCGATGAATGAATCATTGGGACTCAGTCCATGGATCTCTCTCATTTCCGCAGCCTCTCTGGCAATATCAAGGTCGATATCCAGCATCCTCTCGGCAAACAGCGGCACGACCGTGGCTTCCAACCATCTCTTCAAGCACCCCGCGAAATCAGGATCCCGTTTTAAAACTCGTAGATATCCGATCCGGATTTCCATCACGCTGACGACACTGAGCCAAGTATCATCGATGCGCAGTTGGTTTTGCCAGGATTTTACAGCAGTATCCATCCGGTCCTCCTTGCGGAGTTCGGAAACCGTCATCGTATCCAGAATCACCTCGCTCATTGGAAATTGAGTACACGTTCGACATCATTTTTTCTCTCAGGAAGTTCGAAAGCTTTCCCTGATGTGGCTGGATCTGCCAGCAGCTCGGCAAGTGTCCTGCCCTCGGGTTTTCGCCTCTCTTCCAGCTCCCGTTTCACGAGCTCTGCCATCCATGCCGAAAGCGATTTCGACTCGTCAACCGCACGGTGTCGTGCGGCTTTGCAAAGTTCGTCAGGCAGTTTCAAAGTCACATTCATAATGTTCGTGCAGCACAATTACACGATTGCACGGCAAAATCAACCTTTATGCTTCAAAATATCATCGACCCCACGTGAGCAACCCCGGGCCACGGCGGAAGGATCACGTCCGATCAAAATAAAACTCCGCTCTCCCGTCGCGATCGCCAAGTCCTGGGTGCGGATCGCGGAGACGGTATCGAGATTCGCGAGGTCGATGATTTCCAAATATCCGACCTCGCCTGCGGCCGCAGGCTTTCCTGAAAAAACATCCACGACTCGGATCGCTGTCCACGAGGGTCCTTGATGCTCATTCGCGTCTCCCCATTTATAAAATTGGGAGAATAATTCGGTCATGCCGTATTCGTTGAGGATGCGGGATTCTGGTAGTGAGAAATGATTCGAGAGCCGCGACCTGACTTCCTCGGGCGTGTGGCTGCTACGCAATCCTTTGCTGCCGCCAGTTTCAAAAATCCATGAGCCTTCTAACAATTTTATTGGTTCGCTCTCTTCGCAATACCGCAACAACGCCAGCGAAGTTCCCAGCACCGCCGCCGCGCCGTTTGGCAAAAATTTATCGGACAGCAGTTTCCCATCAGCATCAATCAACCATTCCCCAGTATCATCTAAAATTTGAAACATCCGTACCAAAGACGAATGAGGCGCGTCTTTTGATCGCTGCGAAAAAAACCACGGCTTGCTGATTTCCGGCAAGCCCAGCTCCCGCCAACCACCTTTGACCGATGCCTCGTAAAGCTCCAGATCTCGATACTGATGCTTGCCGCGCACCTCACGCGTCGTGCCAGAAGTGAGAAAAAAACCTTCCACTTCGGCTTCAGGAAAACAGCGCATCGCCGTCCCGGAGAGCTTAAAAACATCCGTCGGCACCGCAGGAATCTCCCGCCAGCCTCTCACGCTTTCCGGCGTCCGCCCGAGCGCATCGCAGTAATTCCGATACGCGGGGTTCGCTCCGAACTGATATTGAAAAACCTCCAACGCCCTGACCGCGAAGTCGCCATCGCCACCTCGCATCCATGCCAGAAGTTTTTCCTTCAAACTCACAAACGCTTCATAGCCCGTGAACGGACCAATGCAAAGCCCCTTCGCAGTCCTGAGAGCTTTGCGCGTTCACCAAAGGCTGTGCGTGCAAAGCCAAGATCGTCAAGACTCCAGCGATATTCCAGTCTAATTTTCTCAAACTCTCAATGCCTATGGCTGTAGATAGCCGGATAATTTCTTGCTTTGGAAGTCCTGTTTTTTGAGCAGCAAAGGCTGCTGGAGCTAAGGCTTGAAGCTAAGCTAGAAAAGCTAGTGCTTCTCACTATCCCTTACGTAAGCGTAAATCAATAATCTTACTCATCCTGCGTGACCACTTCATCCATTGCTCTCGACAGGAGGCGAGGTGGTGGTTAATCAAATGATTATGACAATTTTCGAGATTTTAATTCTCATAGCATTATTTTTAAGGCTCTTCAGCAAAATTTGTGGGTGAACTTCGGCTCCGGTAGTTTCCCAAGTGTATGAAACAGAGTGGTTTGTAGCAATTCGAAGCTGCGGTAGCCGTAGGCTTTTCTCA
>JBIKNX010000150.1:0-6733 GCA_044358435.1 Luteolibacter sp. | reverse complement strand
TCGGTCCCTTCCTCGGTGGAATCGTTGTCGCACCCATATTCTTCATTTCGTTGCTCCACCCCTTCAAGCGCCCATCGATTGGCACATTCCGCTGGGCCCTGCTCAGCATGTTCGGCATCTCCGCTCTCGGCCTCGCCTTTTTCGGAGTCAGTTCCGATAACCTGGATCCCAACCAAACCCACATCCTCTTCGCCCCGGTGATGACCGCATACGGCCTCGCCTTCATTTCGATTCTTTGGAACAAGCTGCCCATCGTCACCAAAGTGCCGATGATACGAAATTTACACCACATCATCATCATCATCATCTGCGCTCTCCCACTGATCCTCTCGCTGCCTTACAAGGTAAGAGTCGGCTTCAGTCGCAAAGACATCGGAGGTATTCCGCACTGGCCTCCATACTACGCCCCAGCATTGAATCTCGGCATCAGAAATTGGATCGACGAATCACAAATCTGCGTTTCCGATCAACCATGGGCGGTCGCCTGGTATGCCGATCGCATGTCAATCTGGCTCCCTCCCACCCGCAAGGAGTTCGTTGAATTACAGAGTCACGCCGATAACTTTGAAACTCCCGTCGCGGGCATTCTCATCTCCCCCTCCTCACACGGCTCAGGACCCGCCGCCGAGCTGGCAAAAGAATACAAAGACTTCACTTCTCTGATTCTCGATGGACAAGTCATCAAAGCCACCAGCCTGAAGAGCAACAAGACCAATGGCTTCACCATTTTCAACAGGGACCCGAAAATCCAGGAAATCATGGTACGCTACCCTTACGCCACCCAACTGGTGTTCGAGGACATGATCTATTATTCGGACCACCAGATCATTGGCACATCCGATGAAAATTAACTCCCAAGCTTTTCACCATCCACATGCCGGCACGCAAAAAACTCTCTGAAAACAAGGATTCTCCGAGCTTCGAAGATGCCCTCGCACAGATTGAGGAAATCATCGAATCGATGGAGGGCGAGCAACTCCCGCTTGAAGACCTCGTGACCCAATACGAAAAGGGATCCGTGCTTCTCAAACACTGTGAAAGCGTGTTGTCTTCCGCGCGAAAACGCATCGAACTCATCACTCTTGCCAACCAGGAGGAGCGCGGGCGGGACAACCATCACGCCTCTCCATCAAGCACTCCATCAGAAAATGACGGAGCTTCCGACGAATCTAATGACATCAGCCTCTTCTGAATCTTCCAACCATCCGCAACTTGGACCCATCCTGAAATCGATCCAATCCCCCGCGGATGTCAAAGCGCTTTCCGACCAAGATCTCATCACACTCAGCCAGGAGGTTCGCAGTGCGCTCATCCGTTGTCTGTCGGTGACGGGTGGACACCTCGGTCCCAACCTCGGTGTCGTCGAACTGTGCATCGCAATGCACAAGGTTTTCTCAACACCGAATGACAAGTTCGTGTTCGACGTCTCCCACCAGGGATACGTTCACAAAATGCTCACGGGCCGCGCATCGAAGATCGATACGATACGCACATACAAAGGACTGAACGGCTTCTTGCTTCGCACCGAATCCGAACACGATTGTTATGGCGCCGGGCATGCGGGAACCTGCCTTTCCGCCGCTCTCGGCATGGCTGCCGCACGGGATCTGCTGGGAGATGACAATCACGTCGTCGCCGTTGCCGGAGATGCCGCCTTCACTTGCGGACCGACGCTTGAAGCTCTCAATAACATTTCGGAAACCACCAAAAAATTCATTGTCGTCCTCAACGATAACGAATGGTCAATCGATAAAAACGTCGGCGCTATCGCCCGCTATTTCAACGCCCTTCAAACCCACTCCACTTACTCCGCCGTGCGCACGGCCGCCGCTGATTTCGTGGAACGCATTCTTGGAAAAGCGGTCAGAAAAATCGCACACAGGGTCGAGGAAGGGGCGAAAAACCTCATTTTCCCAAATGTGCTTTTTGAGAAATTCGGTCTTCGCTACTTCGGCCCCATTGACGGCCACAATATTCCACTATTGATCAAAACATTTGAGCATCTCAAAACCCTCAACGAGCCGGTCATCCTTCATATCATTACCGAAAAAGGCAGGGGCTATCAGCCAGCCCTCGACAATCCCGGAAAATTCCATGGCCTTGGCGCTTACAAAATTGAGGACGGATCGACCGATACCGTCGCAAGTCCCACCTGCTCGGAAATTTTCGGCAAAACGGTCACCGACCTTGCGATCGATGATCCGAAAATCGTTGCCATCACGGCGGCAATGCCGGGTGGAACCAAGTTGGATATTTTCAAAAACACCCTGCCCGACCGTTATTACGATGTCGGCATTGCCGAAGAACACGCCGCTCTTTTTGCCGCAGGACTCGCCACGGAGGGCATTCGTCCTTTCCTCGCGATCTATTCCACTTTCATGCAACGCGCCTATGACATGATCATTCATGACATCGCACTCCAGAACCTTCCCGTTCGGCTTTGTATGGATCGTGGCGGCCTTTCTGGCGACGATGGCCCAACCCATCACGGCCTCTTCGACATCGGCTACCTCCGCCACATACCCAACATCATTCACATGCAGCCCAAAAACGAGGCCGAGTTCGTTGCCATGCTGAAGTGGATGGCAGCTTACGACACTGGCCCGACCGCCATCCGCTACCCGCGTGGCATCATCAGTGGAACTCCCGTCGATCAACCTGTCACCCCGATCGAACTCGGAAAAAGTGAGATCATACAGGAGGGAACCGATGTCGCCCTGATCGGGCTCGGCACGTTTTTCGATCTCGCGGTCCGGACCAAAGACCTACTCGAAAAGCAGGGTTACTCGGTTTCCCTGGTCAACCCGCGCTTCATCAAACCGCTGGATACCGCCCTCCTCGAAAAAGTGGCTCGCCAAGCGAAAGTCATCTGCACTTTCGAGGATCATGTGCTCATGAACGGCTTCGGCGCAGCCTGTATCGAACACCTCAACGATGTCGGCATCACAACCAGGGTCGAGCGCATCGGTTGGCCGGACGTGTTTGTCGAACACGGCAAACCTGAAGGTCTTCAGGAACTCCACCATATCAGCCCTCAAGCCGCGCTGGACAAAATCCTTCCCCACCTCAGGATATCGAAGTAATTGAATGGAATCCTGAAAACTGGCCGGTCACTCAAACTGAAAAAATCATGGAACTCGATCTCATCAATGCCCCCTTCGATTTGAAGTTCATCAAGCCCGGGGAACTCGAGGAAATACTTGAAGACCCTTTCGGCATCCGGTTTCTGCCCGACAACGACCGCGATGACGGAGCATCCAGATATTACGCCCTTGGCCGCACGGTTGAAGACAGGCATCTGTTCATCGGATTCACCACCGATGGCAAAGTGGCGCGTGTCATTACCGCACGCGAAATGAGCGATGCGGAACGCCGTTTCTACGACCGCAATTACAATGAAACCCGCTGATACGATGAAGACACTTGCCTCTTGGAACGAACTTCCGAATTTTGAAGACGACGCCGCTGAAAATGCTTTCTGGCAAGAGCATGAACTCGACTCGAAACTCATGAGCAACTCCATCCATGAAGCCCACGTCCGTGAATCGACGACGATCACGCTCCGCTTCGATCCACGCATGCTTTCACGCATCAAGCGCATCGCACGCTCGCGCTACCTCAATTACCAGTCAATGATGAAGCAGTGGTTGGCCGAGCGCCTCGAGGATGAGATGAAAAAACCATAACCCAACTTTGATTGGACGCAGCCTTGAAATACCTTTTCCTCATGCTCACAAAGCCAAGACCCTGGCTTGCCTTATTCGTATTGTGGATGATCACACTGTGGGGCCTATCATCTTTTTCCAGCGCGACTCCTGAACAAACTCAGCAAATTCCCCACTTCGACAAGTTCGCCCACTTCACCTATTTCTTCGCGGGCGGAATCATCCTTGGCACCTGGTGGCTCCTGAAACGCGGCAACCAATCGCCTGCCCTCTTCCTTCACCTTGTTCCAATCATTTTTCTCGGCGTCTTTGGCATGATCGACGAATACCGCCAGAGTTTCATTCCCGGCCGCTCGGGAAATGACATTTATGATTGGATGGCTGATTTCCTCGGCTCTTGCGTCGGCGTCTTTCTTGCAAATCGCTTCCATTCCTGTCTTTTCAAATTTTCATCTCCTTCCCCTTCCATGACCGAATCCGAAAATTAGCATTCAACACCATCCGAACCTGTATTAAAAGCATCCCGACATGACACAACTCGACCAACTCAAAAAGCTCACCACCGTCGTCGCCGATACCGGCGATTTCGAGGCCATGAAAGCGTTCAAGCCTCAGGACGCCACCACCAACCCATCGCTCATTCTCCAAGCCGCCACCAAAGCCGAGTATCGCCCGCTCATTGATCAGGCGATCAACGAACACAAAGGCGGCGGACTTGCCGGACAAGCCCTCACGGATGCCATCCTGGATCGCATTCTTATTTTATTCGGATTGGAAATTCTCAAAATCGTTCCGGGTCGCGTATCGACGGAAGTTGATGCACGCCTCTCTTTCGACACCCACGGCACGGTTGATAAAGCCCTGCAACTCATTGCCGCCTATGAAAAGGAAGGCATCTCCCGTGATCGCGTCCTGATCAAAATCGCCTCCACATGGGAAGGGATCAAGGCGGCGGAAATCCTCGAAAAGCAGGGGATCCACTGTAACCTCACCCTTCTCTTCTCCTTCGCCCAGGCTGTTGCTTGCGCCGAGGCAAAAGTGCAGCTCATCTCCCCATTCGTCGGCCGTATTCTCGACTGGCACAAAGCCAGCACCGGCAAAGACTATCAGGGCGACGAAGATCCGGGTGTCATTTCCGTCAAGGCAATCTATAACTATTACAAAAAATTCGGCTATCAAACCGAAGTCATGGGAGCGTCATTCCGCAACAAAGGCGAAATCATTGCCCTTGCGGGTTGTGATCTCCTGACCATTTCCCCGGGGCTTCTCGCGGAACTCGCCGCTTCGGAAGATGCCGTTGAACCAAAACTCACCGTCGAGGGCGCACAAAAAGATCCGGTTGAAAAAATTTCACTCGATGAAAAAACCTATCGCCTGATGTTCAACGAAGATGCCATGGCCACCGAGAAAACGGCACAGGGCATCCGTAACTTCGCAGCAGATATCGTGAAACTTGAGAAACTCGTCAACGAGGCGCTCTGAGATCCAGCCACTTCAAAAATCAGCCCCGACTCAGCAACGAGTCGGGGCTTTTTTTATGAATGGATTCCATGTTCCAGGGCTCTATTGCAGGAAGAGATGGGGAAAACGGAAAAAAAGCAAAGCGAGCTTCCGGCATCGGAATCCATCTTCCCTTCCTCTCCGTAATCTCCCCTCTCCTCACAGAGAGAAGACCGGAGTGTCCTTATCCTAGAAACAGAAATGGAACCACGGATGGACACAGATAGACACGGATAATCAAAGAAGAATTCTTGCTAATCCTCTTAGCATCAGTGTTTATCCGCGTTTATCCGTGGTTCATTTTCCTCTTTAGGCTTATTGCTCCTGAATCCAATTCCAGATCGCCTCATACTGCTTGGAGGCATCACCATCGAGAACATCCGCACGCTGAGACTGATTGCCCTCGGCATACTTCGGCATCTTGTTGCCCGGAATAACCCCAGCGGGATGATCCATCCAGCGGTAGTAATATCCTTCCCTCAATCGCTCCGGAACCAAACTGAAATTAACCGCTCCAACCTCGAAGGCAGCCGTCGGCTTGACGTCACCAATCCCGTGACAAGTGTTGCAACCGAAACCATCGGATCCGGCCAATGAACTGCCGATTTTCACCAGTTCAGGATCCGTCTTGAACTTCACAGGCGCACTTGGCTCAAAGCCATGAAGCTGGCTCAGCCCCGCCGCGAGTGGTTTTGAATGGGCCTTGTATGCGGGCATTCGGGCGCCAAGCCACGTTCTGGGCCGGACTTCCACGCTTCCCGCAAGCATGCTCTCGATGTAACTCGTGTAGAGCATCTCTCCAACATAAGTCAGTTGCGGACGCGTCTGATCAACACGCTCATCGAGATTTTTCAAATGCGCCACAAGTCCGGCAGTCGATGATTGCAGGGAATCAAGTGAAGCCGGCTCACCATCAAGTGCGTGGCATGCCGTGCAGCGCTTTGCTTTGACTTGACGTTCTGCAAACTCCGCCAGGTCTTGTTTTTTCAGAGAGTCCGCACCCACTTTTGAAAAGGCGAGCAGTGCCTCAAGATCGCCTTCACCCAGATTTGGAACCGGCAGTCCCTTGCGCGAATCATTGGCGGAGACACAGCCTTTTTGAGCCCAATCCAATTTGAAAATATCCTCCAAGCCGACGGATCTCGAAACCCCACCCGGCGTGCCCGGATGACATGTGCCACACTGCAAACTCTCCGCAAGGGCAGCTCCACGCGTCGTGTCACCTTCTGGAAAACGGTAGCCTGTTTTTGTCTCTTTACCCTCGGACTTGGCCTGAAGAAAGGCGGCAATCGAATCCGCTTCCTTGTCCGACAAGCGGAAATTGGGCATGGCCGTATAGGGATGATAGGCCTCCGGCGTTTTTAGAAAGGCGACGAGCTGACCCGGAAGAAATTTCGAAGCCACATGATTGAGCGGAACCCGATTTGTTCCATCCGCCTTCGCCTCTTCATCGGCAGGATAATGGCAGGCGATACATCCCAGTTCATGAAAAACAGCGCCACCTGCCTTGATAAGCTCTTGATCCGGAGCCGACTTCTCAAGTTTGGCTCCCGATTTGGAAGCTGTGA
>JBIKNX010000149.1:0-6747 GCA_044358435.1 Luteolibacter sp. | reverse complement strand
AGGCCCGCGTTTTCTCAGATTTTCCTGATGAATGTGCTCGTAATGATGGGCCAATTTACCCAGTGGAATGGCGACAAAGGTATGGCAAATTGCCAAAAGGAAAATGATCGTGGCCGCCACGTTGAAAGGATCTTCTGACGCTCTGGCTTTGATGATGGCCATGGCATCACCTTTCACTTCCTTATAGGTTTCAGTAGGTTTGGGAAATGCCGCATACTGGGCACTGCCATCTGACAACTTCGGGTAAGCAGGCTCTGTCCCATGACCTCCGGCAGCTTGCGCCGATGAGAAACTCAAAATCAAAACGGATAGGACGAGTAGGGTTATGGCTTTCATCGTTTTTTGGCGCTAGCGAGGCGCTTATAGAACCGCATCCGGCTATCGGCAAGAGGAACCGCCAAAATCCTCCTGAAGGTTTCCCAAGGTTTCGGTTGGCAATGCCGGCGCTACGGTTTATGCCTTTTCCCCCGCAATTTCCGCATCCATGACCCGCGATCTCACCATCATCAAAGCCGGAACCGGCGTCCTGACCAAAACTGCCGATGGCACCATCGACCGCGCGGCCTTGGTGCATTTGGTCGCTTCCATTTCCAAACTCATCAACGAAGGACATCGCTGCCTGTTCGTTTCATCGGGTGCCGTCGGCTCCGGGGTTTCCGCCATGGGTCTCACGGAATATCCCAGCGATATCGCTACCCGCCAAGCCTGCGCCGCTGTCGGCCAAGCCCGCCTCATGAGCACCTACAGCTCGCTGTTTTCCAACTTCGACATCCTCGTCTCCCAAATCCTCCTCACCACCGAGGATATCCAAAGCGAGACCCGGGCCGCGAATCTCCTCAACACCTTTAACCGCCTCCTCCAGGAATCCCGCATTCTTCCCATTATTAACGAAAACGACTCGGTCGCAATCCGCGAACTCAGCTTTGGCGATAACGACATGCTATCTGTCCACGTCGCGAAACTCGTCGGCGCCAAGCGCGTGATCCTCCTCACCAGTGTCGATGGCTTGTTGGATCCCACCAACAACCAACTCATACCCGTAGTCAGTGATATCGATGCCGCCTTCGGTCACGTTCAAGATGACAAAGGAAAATTTTCCATGGGCGGTATGAGTTCGAAGCTCGAAGCCGTGAAATTCGCCACCAAAGCGGGTATCGAAGTCCACATTGCAAACGGGCGTAACCCTGAACGGCTGTCTGACATCCTCGACGGGAGAGGCATCTCCACCCATTTCATCGCAAAAGAGCAAGCCCATGTCTGATCCCGTCACCGAACAAATTCACACCATGGGCAAACAAGCCCGTGCCGCCGCCTACCAACTTGCCGCGCTTTCCTCGGATCAAAAAAACACCATCCTCCGCGCGATGGCGCAAGGCCTCCGGGACAACGAAAGGGAAATCCTTTTCGAAAACCAAAAAGACCTCACCGCAGGCAAGGAAAAAGGCCTGAGCAGCGCGATGCTCGATCGTCTGAAACTCGATCCCGGCAGGCTCGAGGCGATTGCCAGCGCCCTGGAACACGTCGCCACCCTCCCCGATCCGGTCGGCCAAGTCCTGGAAGATTGGACCCAACCCAACGGCCTGCACATCGAGCAAATCCGCGTTCCGATCGGCACCATCGGTATCATTTATGAGAGCCGCCCCAACGTCACGGCAGACGCCGCCGCTCTCTGCTTCAAAACCGGTAACGCCACCATCCTGCGCGGTGGCAGCGAGGCGATTCACTCGAACCGCGCGATAGCCAACGCCCTCTGCACCACTGGCGAAAAAGCCGGTCTGCCCCAGCACGCGATCCAACTCATCCCTTTTACCGACCGCCAAAGCGTCGCCGCCATGGCGGGCATGGATCAATGGCTCGACCTCATCATCCCCCGCGGCGGCAAAGGCTTGATCGAAACCGTCGTTTCCCTCGCACGCATGCCGGTCATCAAACACTACGACGGCATCTGCCACATTTTTGTTTCAACGCACGCCGATCAGCAAATGGCAATCGAGCTCATCCTGAATTCGAAAGTTCAGAAACCCGGTGTCTGCAATGCCCTCGAAACCCTGCTCATCCAGAAATTCATTGCGAAAGAATTCCTCCCTAAAGTCGCCAGCGCGCTGAAGGAAAAAGCTGTCGAGCTTCGCGGCTGTGAGCGTTGCCTGGAAATCATGCCCGATTTCATCCCAGCGACCGAGGAGGATTGGTCAACCGAATATTTGGAGAAAATCCTTTCGATCAAAGTCGTCGATTCACTGGATGAAGCCATCACGCACATCAATACCTACGGCTCCCACCATACCGACAGCATCGTCACCCACGATGTGGCGGAAGCCGAAAAATTCCTGCGCTCCATCGATTCCGCGTGTGTCATGCACAACGCCTCGACCCGCTTTGCCGATGGTGGCGAGTTCGGTTTCGGCGCGGAGATCGGCATCTCCACCGACAAACTCCACGCCCGCGGCCCCATGGGGCTACGCGAGCTCACGAGTTACCAATACCGCATCCGTGGCAGCGGGCAGATTCGGTAAAGACAGAAGACTTGGAGACAGAAGACAGAAGACAGAAGACAGAAGACAGAAGACAGAGATAATCGAGCTACCTAATATCCCAATTTCCCAATTTCCCAATTTCCCAATTTCCCAATTTCCCAATTTCCTAATTTCCTAATTTCCTAATTTCCTAATTTCCTAATTTCCAATCACCCTTCCCCACCGTGCCTAACAAAAACATCGTCTACTTCGATTTGGAAACCCAACGCAGCATCAGCGATGTCGGCGGTTTTTCAAACAAGGCCAAGCTCTGTGTTTCCGTCGCGGTGACCTATTCGACCGCCACGGATCAGTATGTGATTTACGGTGAAAACGAAATGGACGCACTGACCGATCAACTCCTCAAAGCCGACCTCGTCGTCGGCTGGAATCACATCGGTTTCGACTACCCCGTGCTGCAAGCCTACGTCCTTCCCAACCTCGAAGAACAAACCCTCAACCTCGACATGATGCTCGACGTCAAGGAGCGTATGGGCCGCTTCCTCAAACTCGACAATGTCGCCTCATCCTGCCTCGGCACCGGAAAATCCGCCGACGGCCTGGACGCCATCCGCTGGTGGCAGGAACACAAAAAAACCGGCGAGTTCGAACCGCTGCGGAAAATCGCCGAATACTGCGCCTACGACGTCAAAGTCACCCGCTTCGTCCACGAATACGGCATGAAACACGGCCACATCAAATACGAGGACGCCGGAAAAATGATCGAACTACCGGTCGAGTGGTGAGAAGTGGCGGCGGATTACATCCGCCATGCCAAAAAAATTTATTCTACTGTATCTGTAGTGGTAGAATCTTCTAAATTTAATTCACCGAACGCCACATTATGTGGCGTATGAAGAGATAATATCTGGAAATTAATTTGAGCAGCTGATTGGAGTATTCGATACACGATTTCACATCTTTTATCTGCAGTCAGGTAATGAGTAATGCTTTGTGTAACATCCGCCTGTGCAAACATCTTGGTATCGTTAGGAATAATCACACGCTGAGTGATTTCCTGAGGCATTTGCTCCCTTTGCGAAAAAACGATATTGGCAAACTCTCCCGCTTTTTGTGCATGGTCTATATTGAATGGAAGCACTCGAAAATACCGCATGGGCAAATTTTCCATCTTATCCCTCACGGCGTATTCAGCCAGAGCAATCGTTGAAACATAATAAAGATTGCAACCATTTGATATAAGGTATTTGAGATACCCACGAGCACTCGTATGCAATGGATCTCTGGGTTGATTCAACCTGATCAAAAAACCTGTGTCACAGAGAACGCCATACTTACCGACAGGCTTAGACATTAGCCCCTCCCCGCACTTCGTTCAACCACTCATCTACGTCCGAAATATCCTGCCATGCAGGAGCCGCTTTTTTCAAAAGACTGTCTAGATAGGAATCAGAATATTCCATGTCGTAATCAAAGAGATCCATGAAAACCAGGGAATTTCGATCCATTTCAAACGTCTGGAAATTCTGCTTTCCCGCAACGCGCAGACCAAACTTTTTATAAAGCAAGTTCTTGTCCGATCCTCTGAGATAGGCCTTGTCAGTAGAAATGCGGAGAGTGCCGTATTCCGCAGTATCTAAGTGAATATTTGCACTATTTTTGCCACCGGCATTCGTCAGTTCACCATAAAGATAAAACTCTGCATCAACCCAAAACTTTTCATTACGCAGGTAATGCGTGGTCCGGTCTATTCTCAACCGGCCCTCATTAGCGCTGATAATAATGACATAATCGTGTGCAACCGCGAGTTTTTGCAGACTTTCTATGGCTACTGCACTTCGTTCGTGTAAAAAATCAATCTGCCCACCTGTTGAAATTTGTGACAACACCGCACCAAACCCAATCACGGTTTGCATGATAGTCCGAAATTTGTGGCGGACTGACCCTTCCTCAATCTCGTAACTGATCCTGGGACGCTGTCCTCTTTTCTCCGTCGGGAAAAGTAAATCTGAAACCTGGCCAAGCACCTCTCGGATTTCATCAATATCAACCAGATCGGGTGTAAGCTTCTGTGCTCCAACCGTACCTTCGATTTTGATTTCAATGTCACCAAGAACTTCCATTCGGTCAGTATGATTGCCATCATTTGTCAGAAATTCAACCTACAACTTCTGCCCACAGCCCCCGCCTAAAGCTTCTTTCCACATAATTTCAACCTTCCCCCAGACGAACCCATTTGATGATGAGCGTAGCCCCCATCTCGCCCCATCAAAAACCAAACCACCACATCTTGTGTCATACCGCGTAATAATCTCCTTTTTCCGCTTTCCCGTGTGCCTCAGGACGTTAGTTTTTCTGACATGCCAAACAGCGATGAGCCATTAATCCCCCTCACCTCCACAAACTCATCGGATCACAATCGTATCAACGCCTTCATCTCCCGCTGGGAAAGCTCGGGCGCGGCGGAACGCGCAAACTACCAAATGTTCCTTTCCGAGCTGTGCGAAATACTTGAAGTCCCTCGCCCCGATCCCACCTCGCCTGATCCTGAGAAAAATCTCTATGTTTTCGACCGCGCCATCACACGCACTTCTCCTGATGGTTCAGCCGTCACCAATTACATCGACCTCTATAAAGCTGGTCACTTCGTCTGTGAAACGAAACAAGGCAGCGGCGGCGATAGTGGCGGCGATCTTCGGTCGCCGTCTTCCAAAATCGGACATGGCAAGCGCGGCTCAAGCGCATTCGATAAAGCTCTCGAACGCGCTTACCACCAAGGCCGCGACTATATCACTTCTCTCCCAGCATCACACGGACGCCCACCCTTCCTCATCGTTTGTGATGTCGGTTATTCCATCGATCTCTATGCGGAGTTCACCTGCACCGGTGGCCGCTACGAGCGGTTTCCAGATCCCGCGCACCACCGCATATTGCTCAGCGATCTGCGCCGTCCCGAAATCCGCGAGCACCTGCGCCTCGTTTTCACCGATCCGCTATCGCTCGATCCATCGAAGCGTGCTGCCGAGGTCACCCGCGACATTGCGACGCGACTCGCCAAGCTCGCAAAATCCCTGGAAGCCGACGGGCACGATCCGCAAATCATCGCCGGATTTCTCCAGCGTTGCCTCTTTACCATGTTCGCCGAGGACATGGGACTCTTGCCTGAAAACGGCTTCCGCAACCTTTTGGAAAAAGTCAAATCCGCACCCCAGGGCTTCACCGTCCTGATTTCTGGGCTTTGGAAGGAAATGGCAACCGGCACCCAATACTCCGCCCTGCTGTTCCAGGAAATCGCGCACTTCAATGGAGGTCTGTTTGAAACCACCACCGCACTTCCACTGAAAGCTACGCAGCTCGAAATGCTCGCAGATGCCGCTGCGACCGATTGGTCAGACGTCGAGCCCTCCATTTTCGGAACCCTGCTGACCCGTGCGCTCGACTCCCGCGAGCGCCACAAACTCGGTGCGGAATACACGCCCCGCTCTTATGTCGAGCGCCTGATCCGCCCGACCATTATCGAACCGCTACGCGAGGAATGGGAGGCGGTTCGTATCTCCGCCGCCAAGCTCCATGCCGATGCCGAATCGCTCGAAGCCCGTGCCGATACACTTGAGGAAAACATGCAGACCCTTGGCACGACCAAGGAAGCCCAGGCCCTCGGTGCCGAGCGCACCAAAGCCCTCGCCGATGCGAAAAAGAAAGATGCCGAGGCTCTCAAGATCGTGACCGAGTTCCACCGCCATCTCTGCTCCATCAAAGTTCTCGATCCCGCTTGCGGCACGGCCAACTTCCTTTACGTCACTCTCGAACACCTCAAACGCCTTGAAGCGGAAGTCCTTGAACTCATGACCGCTCTTGGAGGAGATGCCACCTTCGAGATGAACGAATACAAAGTCCGCCCCGAGCAATTTCTCGGGCTCGAACTCTCCCACAACGCTGTCGCCATCGCTCAGCTCGTCCTCTGGATCGGCTACTTCCAATGGCAACGCAAAACCACTGGCAAGGCCGACACTGGCGACCGCCCACTTCTTCCGAAAACCCAATCCATCCGCCAACAAGATGCCGTTCTCTCCTACGACGAACGCATCCCACGCAAAGACTCTGAAACTGGCGAAATCCTGACCATCTGGAACGGCTACACCACCAAACCTCATCCCATCACTGGAAAAGGCCTCTTCCGCAAAATCTGTGGGTTGAACTGGCATCCGAGCGCTGTGTAGCTGCGAGAAGTTCTTGAAAGTTGTCCACAACAGACCGATTCGAGAATGAGCCT
>JBIKNX010000102.1:0-9924 GCA_044358435.1 Luteolibacter sp. | reverse complement strand
AACAGCTCCTCTATCGCATCCTTTTTTAACCAAAAAAAGATTCAGCCCATAAGGCTTGTGATGCAGACCCAGTATTCGGGTGCATGCGCAGTTGATCTTGAATCGAAAGCTCCGCGCGAAGCTCCTTCGTTCCCTTTGTTGCCTTTTGTGAAGAAAATATTTTTTACAGCCCCGACTCCATCGGGGCGGAAAGGCAACGAAGAGAACGAAGCGCTGGAACAGCTCCTCTATCGCATTTTTTTAACCAAAAAAAGATCCAGTCGATAAGGCTTGTGATGCAGACCCAAAATTCGAGCGCCTTGGTTGTTTCATGATCCCTAACTTGATAGCCACGCTGCTCCACGCCTTTTGGGCCCTTGCCAATTTTGGATTTCAGTCGATCATTCAACCAATGGTTCGTCTCATCATTTCCGCTTTTCTTCTCGTCTCATCAAGTTACGCGGCAAGCAATCGCCTCTGGCAGCCGATTATTGACTACACGATTTCCTTTCCCGGCGATCGGGCGGATGCGGCGCCGATGATCAACCCTTTCGAAAACTTCACCCACATGGCGTCCGACTTCGGTTGGATGGGCCCGGGCGGTGAACGCATTGACTCCAAAGGCGGCATTATCAATGTGAAACCAAACGGCGAGTGGACCGGGGCATGGCATTCCCTCGCCGGGCTTGCAGCTGAAAAAAGCCGCGTGTTCGATTCCACCGATACTTTGGGACTTGGCGGCTCTCCGGAAAAGCGGTGTGGCATCCGGGAGCTGGTTGTGAACGCCAGCGGCAAAGGCCTGTTGCGCCTGGAGCTCGCCGATGTTGACCGCAAGGTGGTTTGGAGCACCTCCGTGACTCTGGATAACGAGAGCACCACCACCCTCACTTTCCCGCTGGATGCAAACGCATTGGGAAAAATCAAAATCATGAACTGGATCGCCGAGCCGGGTTGCGAACTCCGGCTTTCTTCGATTGGCTTCCTCGCCGAGCGCCCCGAGATGTCCTTGGAAGAATGGGCCTTCAGAATTTCCCTCGGGAAACTGCGCCGATGTCATGATGTTGAAACTGGAATGACACGGGACCGGGGCCATACGCCCGCAGGCGAGTTTGATTCGGTCGCATCGACGGGAATGCATGCCCTTGGCAGCGCTCTGGCGTTTACCGAGGGAATCATCGACAAGGAAAGGGCGGTTGACGAAATCGCCCATACACTCACAGGGCTTCAATCCCTGCCCACGGCGGCGGGGTTTCTCCCGCACTTCGTCCACAAGGGAAATGACGGACGCCTTACCATCGTGCCGGGCACCGAATTCAGCACGATTGATACGGCGCTCGCCCTCCACTCGCTGTTGCTGGCAACCCGGATCCTTGACCAGGCACCGCTGAATCAACAAGTGATCGCCATGATCGAGCGGATCAATTTCGATGCGGTGACAGATGCCGATGGCTGGATCGGTCATGGCTTTCTGGATGATGGCAAGACCTTGCTCGCTTCCACATGGCGGGACTGGGGTGGCGAAACAGCTTTGGTTCTCGCGCTTGAATCGATGATTCCCGAGCGCATGCCTCGCGGGAAAATGATTCCCAGCGGAGCGCCATATCGCGGGGTGGGATTCATTGCTGAAATTCAGAGTTTGTTCTACCCGGATTTTGACAGGAAAGAACCCGATCTCGTGTCATCGGTCTCTTGGCCTGAGATCCGCAAAAATCTGCTGAAGGACCAGATGACTTATCCGGCCACCCATTGGCCGGAAGCTGCCGTCGCCAAATCGGGCATTTTCGGTCTCTCTGGCGGTGAATTGGGCATGCCAGGTGCGGGATATACCGCCAACGGAACGGAGGTCATGGGGGTTCGCTGGTTGCATCCACACTACATGATCATGGGCCTGGCTCTCAGTGATCCCGCACTCTATCCGAAAGGCCTGAGAGATCTGGATGCCGAAAGATTCCTCTACCCCATGGGCCTTCCTGAAAATATCGAGGCAGACCTGCGCCTTCACAATCCCATGCAAGGTTCCCTGAACGCGGCATTCGAAGCGCTCGCCGCCTATCACGGCTGGAAAAAACGCAATTCCAAAGAAAACCGCATCGACACGGCAGCTCGGAATGAGCCGCTTTTTAGAAAAGCCGCGCGCCGTTTCTACAAGCCATAGCCATCAGCGAGCCTGAGGTTTAGAGCCGTTCCAAACCGGCAACCGGTCTACAAAGTGACATGAGCCCCGAGCTCAACCACACGTCCCGGAGGCAATTGGAAGTAAGCCGTCGCGGCCGAGGCATTGCGCGCCATGATGGCGAAAAGAAACAACCGCGCACGATCGAAAATCCCGGCGTTTTTACCGACGCCATAGGTTTCCCGACCGAGGAAATATGTGGCTTTGCCCGGGTTGAAATGCAGCGCTTCCGGCAGGAGTTGCTTGAGCGCGAGCGGCACGGCAGGGCTGTCGGCAAATCCGAATTGGAGGGTGACGCGGTGGAAACCTTCCCCCAGATCCTCATGGATGATACGCTCCGGACCCGTGGCGTGCGGTTCATCCGTGGTGGAGACATGGAGCAGGATCACCTGCTGGTGGAGCACTTGGTTGTGCTTGAGGTTGTGAAGCAGAGCAGTGGGCACTCTCGTGTCCTTCCCGTTCATATACACCGCTGTGCCGGATACGCGGTGGATTTTCCCCTTTGAGAGTTCGCCTAACAGATCGCTCACCGGAAGAGCGCCGGCCATCATGCGCTGATAGAGCCGCTTTCTGCCCCAGATCCAGATCAGCATCAGGGTCATGATGGCGCCTCCCACAACGAGTGGCAGCCACCCACCGTGAGCGATTTTCAGTGCGTTCGCCGCGAGAAACGCACCGTCTAACAGGAGAAACGCGGCGGTGAGGGCGAATGCTTTCGGAAAGGACCAGTTCCAGCAGGCACGCGCGGCCGTGTAGAACAGAAAGGAGGTGATGGTCATGGTCAGTGCGATGGCGATGCCATACGCGCCGGCCAAATTGGCGGAGGTTTCAAAACTGATGACCAGTAAGATGCAGGAAAAGGCCAACATCCAGTTTACCATGGGCACGTAAACTTGTCCGGCCGAGAACTCCGAAGTGTAGCGGACGTGGAAGCGGGGCAGGCACCCGAGCTGGATCGCCTGGGTGGTTAGGGAAAACGCCCCTGTGATGAGCGCTTGGCTCGCAATGATCGCGGCAGCTGTCGCGAGGAGGGTAAGAGGAAATTGCAGGAACTGGGGGGCGAGCAGGAAAAACGGACTGCGAATCGCGGAGGCATCCGCCGTCAACAGGGCGGCTTGCCCAAGATAATTCAAAACCAAACATGGCAGCACGACCGAAAACCAACCGATACGGATCGGCCGGGTGCCGAAGTGCCCAAGATCGGCATAGAGAGCCTCGCCTCCGGTAACGGCCAAAAACACGGCAGCTAGCAAGGGAAAGGCATGCGTCCATTCACGGATCAAAAACATCAAGCCCTCCTTGGGGCTGAGGCACAGCAGCACCTCCGGATGTGAGACGATTTGTCTCAGTCCTAAAATTCCGATGGTGGTGAACCACAGCAACACGATAGGACCGAAAAGAACGCCGACTTTTCCGGTGCCGTATCGCTGGATGGCAAACAGCGTCGCAAGAATCGCGACCGCCAGAGGAACTGCCCAATGAGCGAGCATGGGCGCGCTGACAGAAAGGCCTTCGACCGCACTGAGCACGGAAATGGCCGGGGTGAGCATGCCGTCGGCGTAAATCAGCGCCGCTCCCGCCAGACCGAACAACAGGATATTTTTTTCGCGCTTTCCATGCTCCTGCTTTGAAACACTGCGGATCAGGGCGGATAGGGCGAGAATGCCGCCTTCGCCTTTGTTATCGAGCTTGAGGATGATGAAAAGGTATTTGACCGATACCACGAGTAACAGCGACCAAACCACCAATGACGCCGCACCAATCAGGTTTTGTGAATCGATATGCGCGGCATGATGACCTGCGAAGCATTCCCGAAACGCGTAAAGCGGGCTGGTGCCGATATCACCAAATACGATTCCAAGTGCGGCGATGGTGATCGCCGCCATCTTGGGCGATCGTGAGCTGGAGTCGGTGGTTGAAGCATTCATGGGAGCGAAAGCAAGCTGCCGTGGCGCTTTGGTAACAATTCAAATTCGGTCTGACTAGCGGCAAATAGGCGACCCGTAACACGCGCTTTCGCCCATTTTCAGCGCGGCTTTTCGACCACATGACGCAGCCCGCCTCGCACAGTTGTTCTTTTAGCCCAAATTTCACCCATGATTTTGAAAAGAAATCCGCGCGGTTGCCGTTAACATTGCCGTTATGATAAACCCAACACGCACGCTTTTTTTCTCCATTTTCATGCTTACCGCAGCCGGAGCATGGTCGGCTGAGCCCAAACAATCCAAGCCATCCGTGGCTTTGACGGCTGAGGGAGAAAAACTCAAAGCGGAGTATGCCAAAACCCTCGATGTCCTGGTGGCGGATATCAAAAAAGCCATCCCCACCATCAGCGAAGCAAAGATAGCCGCGTTTTCCCAAGCCCGAGATGCCGTGCAGAAAGCCGCTGCCGGAGCGGAGGCGGCTCAGGCCGAGCTGGGCAAAATCTCTCAAGGCAAAACCCTCATCGATCATGCGAAAGGCAAATGGATCGGCGGCGCGGAGAAAGGAATCGCGCAAGCCCAGGCAGCCCTGAAAAAAGCTACCACTGATGCGGAAAAAGCGGCGGCTCAAAAACAGCTGGCAACCTCGGAAGCCGATAAACAAGCCGGACTCAGCGCCCTCAAAGAGCGCACGGAAGCCTACGAAAAAGCCAAGGCCGATGAGCCGGCACTGCGCGCGAAATTCGACGCCGCCCAAGCCGCTTTGACCAACGCAAAAGCCGATGAGGTGAAAGCCGCCAAGGCACTCACGGACGCACTGGTTTCAGTCATCGGAAGCGACAAGCTGGATGCCAAGACCGTCAAAGCGAATGTCATCACCCACGCGACTCCCCATGGCCTGGCTGCTTTTGCCGAAAAAGGCGCGGCAGAAAAGGCGGCAGTCACCCAACTTCTGGCCGATGACAAACTGATGAAAGAGATGCTCGTCGCAGGTGGCGCACGTTACGGCAAATACGGCGAGGCGATGAAAATCTACACCGAGATCCAAAAAGCCAGCCCGAAGGCCAAATCGGATCTCTTCCAGCGGCTCGCTCTCGCCACCAGCCTTGAACACGCCAATCCCATCGCACAAAACAACGCCAAAGCCCTAACCGATGCCCCGAAAATCATCGATCCCGTCAACCGCTACCTGCATTATGAAAAAGCCTACCTCGACGGAGACCTCGACCCAGCCTTCAAGGATTTGAGCGCTTGGGAATACCGTTTCGTGATCAACTGTGACGCTCCCGACGAAATCATCACATGGGGCCGCAAGATGCTGCAGACCTATCGTCCGGATCATATTTATCTCGCCGACTACGGCTGGCGCTATGTTGCCTCAGTCAAAACCGAAGTCCCCTACGGCTCGGAAAATGTGAAATACGATCTGGATACCCTTCATCAATATCAAAACATCGCCAAAAATGCCGGTATTTGCGGGCGCCGTGCGTTTTTCGGCCGTTTCATGCTCCGGTCTTTCGGGATCCCCACTTGGGGCGTGACCCAGAAGGCCCATGCCGCCCTGAGCCACTGGACCCCCAAAGGCTGGGTGGTCAATCTGGGCGCAGGCTATGCCCACAGTTGGTGGGACAGAGACGATGTCTCGCTCAGCGGCAATCAGTTCCTTCTCGAGACCCAGGCCCGCGAGCACACGGATGAATACCTCAAAGTCCTGCGTGCGGAATGGATGGGCCGCATTCTTGGCGAGCCGGCTTACAACGAGCGCAAAAAAATCGCCGGCGGTTTCTGGAGCAATTTGGCGCTCTACGAGTCTCGCGTTCTCGCCGCCAAAGCCGCGGCCCTCGGGCCTCTTGGCCAGGAACTCGCGGAGGCGAATGAAAAGGAACAAAAAGTCGAATCCGCCGCCGTCACCGTCACCGAGCAAAAGATCACTGTGAAAGATGGAATGGTCAGCATTCCAGCCGTTGCCGGTTCGAAAAACACTGGCAAATCGGCGGCGATGAAAAGCTTTCGCGACAGCGGCATGCAACTCCACGCGCTTGGCGGGTTCAAAACAGAATACGAGTTCGAGGCTCCAGCGGCGGGCAAATACACCCTCACCGCCAAAGTCGCGACCATTCAGGAAGGCCAGATCTTCACCCTTTCCGCCAATTCCGCCCAGCCCGCCGAACTTCCGGTCCCCTACACTCTCGGCGCTTGGCAGAACACCAAGCCTCTTCCGGTCACTCTCGAAAAAGGCAAAAACACACTCAGCTTCGAACTCAAAACCGGTAGCCGAGGCGTGACGATCAAGGACTTCACCCTGACCCCTGTGAAGTAACTAGGCTCGCTTTCCTCGCGTGGACCCGAATGCCCCGGAGCGGGTCCCTTGCGGGCGGTTGTGAAGGTCTGGATAAACATCCACGACTGAAGAACAACTCAGAAATCGGGGTTCGCAGGCCGGAACGTTCAAAATACCTCCCGCGAAGCAGCATGAAATCCAAACCAAAAAATCTCCCTTTGCTGCACGGACTTTTGAGAACCAGTCAAACCACGGAATGCACGGAATGCACGGAATGAAGAATTAGAATGATGTCTGACAGCAAAGTGCGTAAGCAACCGCTCCGTGTAATCCGTGCATTCCGTGGTTAAATCTCTTAGGTCTCATAATTTTTCTAAAAGGTTTTCAAGTTGGGGAATCGGCGTTTGCAGGCCGGAATGTTCGAAACACCTCCCGCGAAGCGGCATGAAATCCAAACCAAAAAATCTCCCTTTCCCGCACGAACTTTTGAGAGCCTGTCTAAAACCTGACGGTCCAAGTTTTGGAGCGGTAGAGGAACGGTGAAATTTTCCAGGTTTCTCCGGGGTGCCCTCGCATTTGTACCACCCCGTATCCTATGAAATGATTTCATTCGAAAAACAGCCATCCAAAACAAAACGACTCATGGGCTTCCTCTACCGCAAATCCGTCAATGTCGGACCTTTCCGCGTCAATCTCAGCAAATCGGGCATCGGCTATTCCGTCGGCGGCCGCGGATTCCGCGTCGGCACAAGCGCCCGTGGCCGTCGTTATACGTCCTTCAGCATCCCGGGCACGGGCATGAGCTACCGGGGCGGCGGCTGTCTCATTCTCATGACCGCTATTCCTGCCTCGCTCGCCTTGGCAGGCTGGGCACTGAAATAATACGAAACATGAAAAGCCGAAAGCCGGAGCATACCAAGGGAGCGCGCGCATCCTGCCCGCTTCTTCCCCTCACCCTCGCCCGCATTTCGCATGTTTCCAACCACTCCTAACACCTCACCCCATGAACCTCACCTGGAAACGCACCCTTCGCACGGCCTCCTCCGAACGCTTTCTCGCCCGCCGCAATGGCGCGGATGCCGCCGCTGTCGATCTCCACTACCTCGCCAACGGCACAGTCGCCGGCACGGTCATCATCCTCAAAGGCTCCGGCCTCGATGAATCCAACATCCAGCGGCTGCTCTCATCCCTTGACGATGAGTTCCTCCCCGATGTGGACCTTGAATACGGCAACCTCACCTATACCGTCGTCCTCGGCGAAGTGCTGGGAAACTGGGAAGCAGAGGAAAAACCATCGATGGAGACTTATTGATGAAAAAATCCCCGAAAAGCCGCTTTTTCAACAGGAGCACGGGCATCCTGCCCACATCTTTTTTGGATCACGGTATTCGCACACTGGTGAAATGCGATGAGGAAACTTGTCCAGCGTGTGGTGAGCGCGTCAATACCTGTCGCCCATTCTGATCTTTGACAGGCAGCTGCATATTTCCCCTTGGCTCCTGCTGGCGCGTCAATGGAATGCATCAGGAAGCTCCCTGATGCGATTAGGAAAGTCCGCAACAGGTGCGTAGAGGAACCCCTTGCCGACCTTCGCCTTCTTCAACAGTCCAAGCCCTAGGAGCAACTCTAGATCAGTGCGCGCTGTCTGGGGCACGACGTTGTGGCTGTGCCGATGGCTTGCTACGGTGAAGGTGGCTGTGGGATGCTTGAGCGCATAACGTAGCAGAGCGAGCTGCCGGTGGTTGAAGCCGCTACGGTTGTCAAGCAAGCCCCGCATTTCCGCCAGCTCGTCCGACTTCCTGCGAATGTATTCGTGCAGCTTGTCGATTGCCTGCTGTATCATACCGAGCTGGTGCAAGATGAAGTAGTTCAGGTCGTTACCGTCGGATTCCGTGTGAAGAAAGGCTCGGTAGTATTTTTTCGGCGACTGTAGAATCTGCTGTGAAATGGAGACAAACTCGAACAACCAGAAGCTGTGGCGAAGCATCGACCAGTAGAACACCGCCCGAGCCGTCCGCCCGTTGCCATCGACAAAGGGGTGATCATAGGCGAGCCAGAAATGCAAGATGATCGAGCGAACCACCGGGTGGAGATAGCCCTCCATCTTCCTTTCGTTTGCGAAGTCGCACAGGGCTTGGAGACGGGCGGGTAACTCTTCGGCCTTGGGCGGGACGTGGACGATTTCGCCCGTGCTGTCGTCCTCGACCCGCACCTGATCATCCGATGCACGGAGCACTCCTTCCTTGGCGGGATCTTCGAGCGTTCCACGGGAAATCATGCGGTGGATTTCCAACACTAGCTCCGGGGTGAGATCCCGCTTTTTCCACCCGCTGATTTCTCGCATGGTGAGGAAGTTGTTCAGAATCATCTGCTCGCCGGAGTCGCTTGGCTTACGCCCGCTGCGCAGCATCTCCTTTGCTACGGACCGCGTCACCGCCGCACCCTCCAGCTGGCTGGAGGTGATCGATTCCTCCACTAGCGACGACACGTAGTAGCGGTCCCTTGTCTCCGGATGGGTCACCGCCTCAGAACCCTCGACCGATCCACCGCACGTAAGGTCGATGTCGTGAAGCTGCTCGAACATCCGGGGCGTCAGCCAAAAGTTGAACTTCGCACCCCGCAGATCGGTGAGAGGGATGCTCTGCTGCTGGGACATCCGCCGGATCTTCAGACCTGCCCACCACTCCTGCGGACTCAGTCCCTCCGGAGGTTGGCGGTGACGCAACTCATCCCAGTGGAGGTAGCGGTCTTTACGCTTCACTTCCTCCTCTGCTCCATGCATCAGCGTTAAGAAGCGCTCGGGATTTTCCAAGAGCTCGGTTAAATCCGGTGGAAACTGTGGTAAACGCATAGTTCGGCTAACTTGTTGCTAATTGGTAATAAATTAGCAACAAGTTAGCTTCGGGCAAGTTAAATTGCTAATTGGCTTCCGATTAGCGACAAATTAGCTGACCACGTTCTACAAACGTTGACAACATTCAAGAAGAGCGAGAACCAACAGCCCGAATTACATCGGCGAGATCGAGAGCAAGAGCATTAGCTAATTTTAGCACAGTCCGGAGCTGAGGGCTTCGGTTGCCAGACTCAATCTGAATAATTCCTACATGGCTCATGCCTGCCAGCTCTGAGAGTTTATTCACAGACATCCCTATTTATTCCTGCCTCGCTCGCCTTGGCAGGCTGGGCACTGAAATAATACGAAACATGAAAAGCCGAAAGCCGGAGCATACCAAAGGAGCGCGCGCATTCTGTCCGCTTCTTCCCCTCACCCTCACCCGCATTTCGCATGTTTCCAACCACTCCCAAAACCTCACCCCATGAACCTCACCTGGAAACGCACCCTCCGCACGGCCTCGTCCGAACGCTTTCTCGCCCGCCGCAATGGCGCGGATGCCGCCGCTGTCGATCTCCACTACCTCGCCAACGGCACAGTCGCCGGCACGGTCATCATTCTCAAAGGCTCCGGCCTCGATGAATCCAACATCCAGCGGCTGCTCTCATCCCTTGACGATGAGTTCCTCCCCGATGTGGACCTTGAATACGGCAACCTCACCTACACCGTCGTCCTC
>JBIKNX010000068.1:0-11835 GCA_044358435.1 Luteolibacter sp. | reverse complement strand
TGGGAAACTGGGAAGCAGAGGAAAAACCATCGATGGAGACTTATTGATGAAAAAATCCCCGAAAAGCCGCTTTTTCAACAGGAGCACGGGCATCCTGCCCAGATCTCCTCTGACTCGGCGATTTCCTGACAGTTCTCCCCCATCTTCTTACCCTGCAATGACTCACACAAGGTTCTAGCCAGTTTCAGTCTATACAAGTAAGATCACCGCACGAATGAAAACCGCTCTTTCACCCATCCATCGCTACAAGGTTTGATTTCCAGGGGAACAAGCAAAAAACTTACGAAACTTTAAACGCCTCAAATTCATGCCCGTATCTCCCCCTTACCCAGAAAATTCAAGCGGCCTGCGCGACAATCACGGCCGGGGCAAGGCTGGTGACTTCCTTAAAAATTCGATTCGTGAGGGCTGCGATCTTTCGTTCGTATCAGCCTACTTTACCGTTCACGCGTATCATGCACTTCGCGATAATCTCGAGACTTCAGCGGGTCTTCGATTTCTTTTTGGGGAGCCAAGCTTTATCCGAAACATTGAAGATGATGGCAAACAGTCGCGGCGTTTCAGTCTCAGTGATGAAGGTCTCGCGGTGTCAAACCAACTTTGCCAGCGCAAGCTCGCGAAAGATTGTGCGGACTGGATCACGCGTAAAGTGGCCATCAGGTCAGTTGTGAGGGCTGGCTTTCTTCATGGCAAAATGTACCACATTCGCGACGGTCGGGTAGAGAGTGCGCTTGTTGGAAGCTCCAATTTCACGATCCCCGGCCTCGGACTCAGAGAGAACGGCAACAACATCGAGTTGAACCTCATTGTCTCGGATGATCGTGACCGGAAGGATCTGTTGGATTGGTTCGAAGGGATTTGGTCGGACAAATCGCTGACCAGCGATGTTAAAGACGAAGTGCTTAAAGAGCTGGCGCGTCTCTATTCCAATCAGACACCGGAGTTCATTTATTACCTGACTCTCTTCAACCTCTTCCGCCAGTATCTTGATGGAGCGGAGGACTTTGATAAAATCCTCAGCCGCACGGCCCTCCCGGATACTGGCATTTGGCATGCGTTGTACTCGTTCCAAAAAGACGGCGCAAAAGCGGCCATCAACAAAATCCTCGCTACCAACGGCTGCATTCTCGCTGATAGCGTCGGCCTTGGAAAAACTTACACGGCTTTGGCAGTCATCAAATACTTCGAACTGAGGAATGAAAAAGTATTGGTTCTCTGCCCGAAAAAGTTGCGGCGCAACTGGACGGTCTACAAGGCGAACAGCTCCTTGAATCCCTTTGAAAAAGACCGTTTCGGCTATCATGTCCTTTCCCATACCGATCTCGGGCGCGAACGCGGCGAAGTGGATGGCCAGGATCTGGCGAACTTCAACTGGGGGGCCTACGACCTCGTCGTCATCGACGAGTCCCACAATTTCCGAAACAACAAACAGGCAGTCCAGCGGCCCGGTGAGCCTGAACGAAAAAGTCGTTACCAGCGGCTCATGGATGACATTGTTCGCAAGGGGCAAAAAACCAAAGTTCTTCTTTTGTCCGCCACTCCGGTCAACAATCAGTTGGCGGATTTGCGCAACCAGCTCTCGATCATTGCCGGTGGTGATGTCACGCGGGATGCCGATGCGGATGCAGCTTTTTCAAAAAGTCTTGAGATCGCATCCATCAAGGAAACCACGCGCATCGCGCAGGTTCACTTCACCCTATGGTCAAAGAAAAAGCCAGAGGAGCGCACGACGCGCGATCTGTTGATGGGTGTTGGGGGAGACTTCTTCAAGTTGTTAGACGGCCTTAGCATTGCCCGTTCGCGTAAGCAGATTGCTGCCAACTACAGGGACGAGATGAGCAAATTAGGCGGCTTTCCGAAGCGTCCGGCTCCCATCGCCATTCATCCACCCATCGACATTGAGGACGGATTTCTTTCTTTCGAGCGGCTCGATAAGGAAATTAGCGAACTCAAGCTCTCGTTATACCACCCGACTAATTTCTTGCGCGAGGACCTGCCCAAGGAGGTCTTGGAAAGTTACGAAAACAGGCTTCTCAACGGCTTCACCCAACAAGGCCGCGAGAAAATCCTCACTTCGATGATGAAGGTGAATTTTCTCAAACGTTTGGAAAGTTCGGTGGATTCCTTCCGCCTGACCTTGAAACGCACCATCGAAAAAATCGACGCGCTCGAGGAAAGAATCAAACGCTTCACCAAACACTCGGATGACAACCCGGACATTGACTGGGACAGCCTCACGCCCGATGAGATTGAGGATCCGGATGCGGAGACAAAGGATTTCACGATTGGTGGCCGGCGGCGGATTCACTTGGCCCACATCAAATTGGAAGAGTGGTTGCTCGCCGTGCGAACGGATCGAAGCAAGCTGCAGTTTCTTCTCGAAAAAACCGAGAAGGTGAAACCCGATCGCGATGCGAAATTGTCGGAGTTGCGGAATCGAATCGCGGCCAAGGTGGCCAATCCAAGCACCAATCGTGACGGCAAGGCCGTTCGTAAGATTCTGGTCTTCACTGCATTTGCTGATACTGCGAAATATCTTTACGCCCAGCTTTCACCATGGGCGCGGGAAACCTTGGGCATCCATACCGCGATGGTGGTGGGGGATGGAGAAAACAAAACCAGTCTCGGCACGGCGGATTATGACGACATCCTCACCAACTTTTCACCAATGTCGAAAAGACGGGCGGAGCAATCACGCTTTCCCCAGGATGAGGAGATTGAGCTGCTGATCGCCACCGATTGCATTTCGGAGGGTCAGAACCTCCAGGACTGCGACCAGCTCGTGAACTACGACATCCATTGGAACCCGGTCCGAATCATCCAGAGGTTTGGCCGTATCGATCGGATCGGCTCTCGCAACGAGTCGGTTCAGCTGATCAACTTCTGGCCGGTTGCCGATCTGGATCAATACCTGAATGTGAAACACCGCGTCGAAGCCCGCATGGCGCTTGCCGATCTTGCCGCGACCCAGACTGACAATCTGCTCGATCAGCAACAAATCGAAGACCTCATCCATCAGGATCTGCGGTTCCGTAATCATCAGTTGAAGCGACTTAAGGACGAGGTGCTCGATCTTGAGGATTTTTCCGACTCACCGAGCCTCACCGACTTTTCGCTCGATGAATTCCGTATCGACCTTCTGCGTTATCTTGAAAGCCGGCGCGAGGAGCTGGAGTCCGCACCACTTGGCCTATACGCAGTTGTTCCGACCAACCCCGAGAAATGCCCCGGCGCACGACCCGGAGCCTTGTTTTGCCTGCGCCGCGCGACTGACGAAAACTCTAAAACCACGAGCACCGAAAACCTCAACCCCCTGGCCCCTCATTTTCTCATCTATGTGCTGGATGATGGCACCGTTCGTTACTCATTCGCCCAACCGAAGGAAACCTTACTCATTTTGCGGCAACTCGCATCCGGCCATCCGGCGGCATTCGAAAAACTTTGCGACCTTTTCGACGCGCGCACCAAAGAGGGTGGGGATATGAGCCACTACAACCGTCTCGTCCATAGCGCCCTTCATTCGATTGAGGCGACCTTCCGCAAGAGAGCGGCGATCAGTTTGCTCTCTAGCCGCGATGGACTTCTTCCGGGTGCCGACGAGACACCCAAGGCCGATGCTTGTGATTGGCAGTTGGTCACTTGGCTGGTAGTCATGGATCCGGCAAACTAGCTTTTGCCACAATCGCACGCTGATATGCACCACATGGAATCCCAAAACACCGAATGGAAGGAGTCGTGGCGCGACGACCACCTCCGCTGGGTCTCCGGCTTTGCCAATGCGGAAGGGGGTCGCTTGGAAATCGGACGCAACGACTCGGGCGATATCGTCGGCTTGGCAGATGCATCCAAACTGCTGGAAGACCTCCCCAACAAAATCCGCGACCTGCTTGGCATCCTCGTGGCGGTCAATCTCCACCATGCCGCTGGCAAGCCATGGATCTCCATCGAAGTGGACGATTATCCGAACCCCATCAGCTATCGCGGCCACTACTACATTCGCAGCGGCAGCACCTTGCAGGAACTCAAGGGCGCAGCTCTCGACCGCTTCCTTCTGCGCAAGCAAGGCCGCACTTGGGACAGCGTTCCCGTGCCGAAGGTGGATATCGCTGACTTGTCCACTCAAGCCATCGGGAAATTCCGGGAAATGGCGGCTCGCAGCGGTCGCCTAGATCCTGCCGACCTCCGCGTCCCGGACGCCGAGCTGATCGACAAGCTCAAGCTCACTGAGGGCAAATACCTCAAGCGCGCCGCCCTGCTGCTTTTCCACCCGGACCCGGAGCGCTTCATCACCGCTTCCTTCGTTAAGATCGGTTACTTCCGCACGGCCGCAGAACTGGCGTACCACGATGAGATGCATGGCCCCCTCTTCGAGCAAAGCGCCAGAACCATCGACCTCGTCAAAACCAAGTATCTCAAGGCCGCCATCACCTATGAGGGCATTCAGCGGATCGAGCGCTACCCGGTGCCAGATGCCGCGTTGCGGGAGGCTGTTCTCAACGCACTCGTGCACCGTGATTATTCCATCGGAGCGCCCGTGCAGATCCGGGTTTATGAAGACCGCCTGAAAATCTGGAACCCCGCCGTCCTCCCGGATGGCTGGTCTCTCGAAAACCTCCTCGCCGACCACGCCTCCACTCCTTTCAATCCAGACATCGCCAACGCCTTCTTCCGCGCCGGTGAAATTGAGACCTGGGGACGCGGTATCGTGCGTATCTTTGAAGCCTGCAAATACGCCGGAACCCCGGCACCAATCATCGACTACAAGCCGAACGACCTGTGGATCGAATTTCCTTTCTCTCCGGAATACCTCAGGGCCATGGCTACTCCCGAAGTTACGGCACCAGTTACGGCACCAGTTACGGCACCAGTCGGCGATTACGTCAAAAAGCTGCTTCATCTCTTGGGACAGCGGGAGCCACTTGGAAATGAGGAGATTCGCCTGGCATTTTCTTTGAAGAGCCGCCGCCGCCTTCGGGAAACCTACCTTGCCCCCGCGCTAGCATCAGGCTTGATCGAATACACCATCCCCGAAAAACCCAACAGCCGCCTCCAAAGATACCGCCTGACGCCCAAGGGCCGCTCCTTCCTCTAAATCCCTGCATCTCATCTTAAAATTTAAGCCTTCACCCACCCATGCCTGAGCTTCGCGAAGACATCAAATCCGACCTCCAGTCCCTCATCTCGCAGCCATTGCGGCAGGCGAGCTTGTCGCTCTTGGCCACCCTCGGCTACCGCAGTGACCGCACGCTCGAGCTCGAAGGATCCAAGCCCCAAGCATTTCTCGATCTCGTCCAGTCGCAAGGCGGCTCAAAGTTCGATCCCGAAAAGGCCTGCTTCTCGGATTGGAAGTCCGCCGACATCCTCTTCCAGCTTACCGACGAGGACCTCGCCGCCAGTTCATCCCTCTTCAAAGAAACCGACATCAAGTCCGGCCTGCTACGCTCCTACCTCTTCTTCGCCATCGAGCTGAAGGGCGGCGACCACTCGCGCAGCAAGCTCTCGGCCATCGCGCGCCAGATCAACCGCGTCTTCCCGATGCCTGTCATGGTCCTGCTCAAGCACGACCGCTGCCTCTCCATCGCTGTCATCAACCGCCGTCAAAACAAACTCCATGCCGACAAGGATGTGCTGGAGAAGGTGACCCTCATCCGCGACATCTCACTCATCGCGCCCCATCGTGGCCACCTCGAGATCCTGCAATCCATCGCCTTCTCCGAGCTGGAGCACCCAAAGAAACTCCCCATCCGCGATTTCGACACACTTCACGCGGCATGGGAGCAGATCTTCAACATCGAGCTCCTCAACAACCGATTCTACAAGGAACTCTCGAACTGGTATTTCTGGGCAGTCGATCAGGTCAATTTCCCCGACGACCTCGAAAAGGACGATGATAAACGCCGCGCCACAGGCCTCATCCGCCTGCTCACCCGTCTCATCTTCTGCTGGTTCCTCAAGGAAAAGGATGGCCTCATCCCCAGCAAACTCTTCGACAAGGAGGAGCTGGAAAAAATCCTCAAGGGCTTCGATCCCGAAAGCGAGACGAGCTCGACCTACTACCTCGCCATCCTTCAAAACCTGTTCTTCGCCACGCTCAACCAGCGCATGGGCAAGGACAGCAAGGGCAATCCCTACCGCGTTTTTGCCAAAGACGAGGGCTTCCTCAAAAACAAGTCCACCTACGACGTCAACAACCTCTACCGCTACGAGAATCTCTTCGCCGTCCCCGAGGAGGAGGCCCTCGCGCTATTTGCCGACATCCCTTTCCTCAATGGCGGACTTTTCGAGTGCCTCGACCGCACCGAGGAGAGTAGCCCCGACAATCCTGTCGGGGCTTCCTCAAACCGAGACAAGATTGTCACGTCTACGTTCAAAAAGCGCTACCTCGATGGCTTTTCACGCAACCCCAAGAAACGCCCTCATGTCCCCGACCGGCTCTTCTTCGATTCCGGCGAAACCGCCGACCTCTCCGCGGCCTACGGCGACAAGAAGCGCAAGTCGGAAAAAGTCACCGGTCTCATCTCGATCCTAAACCGCTACAAGTTCACGATCGTCGAAAACACCCCCATCGATCAGGAAATCGCCCTCGATCCTGAGCTCTTAGGAAAAGTCTTCGAAAACCTCCTTGCCTCCTACAACGAGGAAACCAAGACAACTGCCCGCAAGCAGACCGGCTCCTTCTACACCCCACGCCCCATCGTGGACTACATGGTGGACGAGTCCCTCAAAGCCCACCTAGAGCGCAAAGTAGCCGAGACAATCCTGTCTCGGTCTTCAGAAATCAACTCCGACAAGTTGGTCGAAGCTACTTTGAAACCCTTCAACCCAGGCGCTCCTACCAAGAAGACGAGAGCCAATCTTCCCCACTGGTCACAGGAGGGCACCACTTATTGGATCACTTTCCGCCTCGCGGATTCGCTCCCGCTGGAAAAGCTTAAAGCATGGAAAGCGGAACGCGACATCTGGGCCAGCCACCGCTCGGAACCATGGTCTGATTCAGACTGGAAAGAATACCACGAGAGGTTCGGCGAACGCATGGAAAGTTGGCTCGACGCAGGCTCGGGCGAATGTGTCCTGCGCCGACCAGAGATCCGTTCCATGGTTGAAAAATGCCTGACGCGCTTCGATGGCGACCACTATGACCTTGGCCCTTGGGTCATCATGCCCAACCACGTCCACCTGCTCCTCCGCCCCCGTGAAGGATACAAGCTCTCCAAAATCCTACAAGGCATCAAAGGCGTGAGCGCAAAGGAGTGCAACGAGATCCTTGAACGCACCGGCCAGCCCTTCTGGCAAGAGGAGTCTTTTGATCACATCGTGCGGAGTCAGGCGCAGTTTGATCGCTTCGTTCGCTATATCTCAGAGAACCCAGTGAAGGCAAAGTTAAAGGATGGCGACTACAGTAAAAGTAGCAGGGGCAATCCTGCCCCTGAATCCAACCAAACCCAAAGATGCAGCGACAATCCTGTCGCTGTCTCCTCCGATCAGACCGGGACAGGATTGTCCCGGCTACGCTCCCGCCTCGACCTCCTCTTCACTTACACCGAAGATTTGCCAGACTTTTCAGAGCTGGAGAAAGCCACCCTCATCGCCGCCATCGACGAGGTGAAAATCCTCGACCCCGCCTGTGGTTCTGGCGCCTTCCCAATGGGCGTTTTGCATAAGCTGGTCTATATCCTCGGCAAGCTCGATCCCGACAACGAACGCTGGAAACAAACCCAGCTCGCCAAGCTCGACTCCGCACCCATGCGCGAGGAACTCGAACGCGCCTTCGCCGACAACAACGACGACTACGGCCGCAAGCTCTACCTCATCGAAAACTGCCTCTACGGCGTGGACATCCAGCCCATCGCCATCCAGATCACCAAACTCCGCTTCTTCATCTCCCTCGTCTGCGACCAGAAGACCAACCGCAACAAAAAGGACAACCACGGCATCCGCCCCCTGCCCAATTTGGAAACCAAGTTCGTCGCCGCGAATACGCTGATGAGTCTTCCGGTAATGGATCAAATGGAGCTGATCGATCCTCGCGTTTACAAGATAGAGGCCGAGATCGAAGCCCTCTACCACAGCCACTTTTCCATCCAGCGCCGCGACCAGAAACTTGCAGTTCAGGGTAAACTGAAAGACTTGCGAAAGGAAATGGCCAATGTTCTTGCCCAAAGTCTCATGTCTCGGAAGAAATCCGAACATATCGCGGACTGGAATCCTTTCGATCCGCAATCCTCCGCCGACTTCTTCGATCCACACTGGATGTTCGGCAAGTCGCTGGCCAAGGGATTCGATGTGGTGATCGGCAATCCACCCTACGTAAACATTGAAAAGATCTCCATTTCCGATCGCGAGCGATACCTAAAAACTTTCGGAGAAGACGGGAAATTAGGGAAGCGTTACGATTTATATCAATTATTCATCATGCGCGGCATGGGAAATCTAAGCGCCGCCGGTCTGCTGACCTTTATTCTGCCAAATACTTTCCTCATGGGTTCTTCGTATCTGTTGCTCCGTCGCAAGATTTGCCAGCAAACCTCAATTGTCGAAGTCACCGATCTTCCTCAAGGAGTGTTTGATAATGCGACTGTTGATAATGTCGTCATTCTTTTGAGGCGTGAATGCTTAGCTGAAAACACCGTCCACATAAATAAGCTGAATACCCGAAGCAGTTTAAACAGGGTAACTGAGAGGGACTGGGACGACGCATTCTCCATCAAACAATCAACAATCAATGCGACGACTGATTTCAAAATCAACGTCCACACAAATCATGGGCTTAAAGCGATTTTCGATAAGCTTGTGGCGCAGAGCATCTGTCTTGGCGATGTCACGGCGTCATCTCAGGGGATAATTGTTTATAAAACAAAGGAAGATTCCGAACTGGACCGATATACTTCACGAAGCGCAAAAGCGGGATGGAAAAAGCTCCTCCGGGGAACGAACATCGGCCTCTATTGCGTCAAATGGGGGGGCGAGTACCTACATTATGGAGATTGGCTCTGGTGCGCACGTGACCAGCGCTACTTCGAGGAACCCAAGATTCTTCTCCAAGCGATGAGAAACAAGGGGCTAAAGCGACGATTAGTCGGCGTATATGACGACCAGCAGCACTACAATGCCCACAACCTTGCTAACATCATTGCGTTGAAGAATTCCGGCTACTGCCTCAAGTATATCCTTGGGATATTTAATTCTGCTCTAATTAACTTCTGGTATCGCTGCCACTTTCCCAACGTAAACATTAATCCAGGCGACTTTCGGCAGATTCCTGTGCGCAAGGCTTCAGAGTCAGAGCAGAGAGCAATCGTGAAACTGGTGGAGAGTGTTACAGCGATTAAGAAGAAAGATCCCGCCGCCGACACAACCGCCTTGGAGCGCGAGATCGACCACCACGTTTACGCCCTCTACGGCCTGACGCCGGATGAAATCGCCATCGTGGAGGGCACGGGCAAATGAGCCCGCCGAGCGAACAGCAGATCAAATAGCTCTTCCATCGCCTCTTTACAGTCACCTTCGTTCAAGACGCGCTCAGCGAACCTTCAATCTCAATTTTAACCCTATGCTACAGGCTGACGATACGATCTGGCGCTACATGAAACTGAGCACATTTCTGCTCTTGCTCGACGGCAAAGCATGGCTTCCCTCGATTGCGAATCTCCAATCCATGGATCCGTTAGAAGGACGGCTCGGAGATGATTTCTATATCCAACTCTGTAGTGAACTAGCTCGCCAAGTAGATTGGAATGAAACCGAAAAATGGCTTCGTGAATCACTGAGCGTTCATGTTAAAAAGGACCTACAGAGAAAAGATAGCGACCCAATTTACGCATCAAAAGTCATAGCAAAGGCATACACCGAGGCTCTTGCGAGTCGACGTGTGGCATGGTGTTGGTTCAAATCGGAAATCGAATCCGCAGCTATGTGGCACCAATACGGCAACCGGGGCATCGCTGTTAAAACTACCGTTGACCAGCTTGCCAGCTCCTTTACTGCCGGGAAAGAAATAAAAATCCAAGAGATGACTTATGTAAATCGCGATTCCCGATTGAGCAACTCAATCAAACGACCCATTCAAAAACAACCCGATCTACTACTCCGCCCATTTTTTCTAAAAGCTGAGGAATACTCGCATGAGTGTGAAGTTCGTCTTGTCGCTCATTGCCCGCCAAGAGCGGCTGGATTATTGGTGGAAGGGATTAAATGGAGAAAAATGGTTAATGAAATCATCATCTCTCCACTTGTGCCACTCGACGAGTCCGAATCCCTTAAAACGTCACTCAAAAAAATCATCCAAAGTGACGAAATAAGAATCAGCCAGTCCGATATGAACGGCAAAAATGAGCCAGACATCGGTGATCGAATCCAAAATATACTTTTTTCTACGAGCGATGAAAACATGGAATTATTGAAACTACCTGCACTGTTACGTAACCTATAAAGGGATCTTCACTCAAAGCACCCCAGTCATGAACAAAGACCTCATCATCCGCATGCAGAGCCAGTTTGATCAACTGGCGCAGACGCACCCCGAAGAACTTCATCTGGAATTCTGGTTTGCCCGCGACTTGCAGGAACCCCTCGGCTATGCCCGCTGGGAGAATTTCCTCACGGCCATCCAGCGTGCCATCGATTCCTGCAAGACAACGGGTTATGAGGCTGAACACCATTTTCGTGGCGTCACGAAATTGATCACCCACGGCAAGGGCGGGCAGAGGGAGATCGAGGATTTCATGCTCACCCGCTATGCCTGCTACCTCATCGCCCAGAATGGCGATCCGAGGAAGGAGCCCATCGCCTTTGCCCAGAGCTACTTTGCCGTGCAGACGCGCAAGCAGGAGTTGATCGAAGAGCGGATGCAGCTCATGGGCCGGCTGGAGGCTCGCGAGAAACTCCGTGCGTCCGAAAAGGCTCTTTCCGACAATATCTTCGAGCGCGGCGTGGACGACGCCGGGTTTGGCCGCATCCGCTCGAAGGGCGATGCCGCCCTCTTCGGCGGACACACCACGCAGGCCATGAAGGACAAGTTTGGAATCACCCAGACAAGGCCGCTAGCTGACTTTCTGCCCGCCCTGACCATCGCCGCTAAGAACCTCGCCACCGAGATGACGAACCACAACGTGCAGCAGGCCGATCTCCAAGGGGAGCCATCCATCACTCGTGAGCACATCCAGAACAACACCAGCGTCCGCCAGATGCTCGGCGAACGTGGCATCAAACCCGAAACCCTGCCACCGGAAGAAGACATCAAGAAACTGGAGCGGCGCGTCAAAACGGAGGAGAAGAAGCTGGAGAAAAAATCCGGGAGGCTGCCGCAAGACAGTGAAACAGCATGAAAAAGCACGACTCCCTTGCGCCCCACCTCGCCGCCTACACTCCCGAGGCCAACGCCGCCCAGCAGCGCGACTTCCTCACCCACCTCCACCAGACGCTCAACGCCCCCAGCCACGGGGAAAGTATGAATTATGAAGGCAGAATGATGAAGCGGGGCAGATTGTCCGGCGTTTTTTCATACTTCATAATTCATCATTCAACCTTGCTTTCCCTCCTCCGCCTCACCGCCGACAGCCCCGACCTCCTCGCCATCATCAAACAGGAAGGAAAAGTATGAGTAACGTTTTTTACAAATTTAGGTCTCACCGAAGCAGCGAAGACCTTGCGAGAACCTTGAGCATTATAACCGACAGGCAGATTTACGCGCCGAGTCTCAAGAAATTAAACCTAAAGAGGAAAATGGAAATCTGGTCATCACGGGCTAAGTATTGTAACTACGGGGAATGGATGCCTCAAAGTCGCCGATTTCTCTTCACCCAAAAGGTGAGTTAGAAAATGATTTAGAATCACCTT
>JBIKNX010000148.1:0-6800 GCA_044358435.1 Luteolibacter sp. | reverse complement strand
GACGTTGATTTTAAGAATCTTCTGAAGAATTCCATCTTCACCCTGAGGGTGAAACTGACAATCGATGCAACTCTTTGATTATCTGCGTTAATCTGCGTCCATCTGCGGTTCTATTTTCCTCTTTAGGTTAACTCCTCCAACGGACTCGGGCGATGTATTTTCCGGCTGCTTCGATGATGGATTTGGAGAGGTTGGCTTCGGGTTTGGCGAAGGGTGGGACGAACCAAGGGAAGGAGCCGAGGAGGTCGGTGATAACCGCGATTTCACCATCACAGGTTGATTCACCGCAGCCGATCCCGATCGTGGGGACCGGGATGGATTCGGTGATGGTGCGTGCCGCGCCGGGTGTGACGGATTCGAGGACGATGGCGAATACGCCGGCATCGATGAGCGCCTTGGCACCGTCGAGGATGGCTTGGGTTTGCTCGGGGGTCCGGCCTTTTTTATGGTAGCCTCCTTCTTCGAGGACACGTTGAGGAAGCATGCCGAGGTGACCGCAGACAGGTATGCCGGCTTGGGTGATGGCGCGGACTTTATCGGCCTGGCGGATTCCTCCTTCGAGTTTGACGGCATCGGCACCAGAAGCAACGAGGGCTTTCGCAGTGCCAAGGGCTTGTTCCGGGGTGTCGTAGGTATGGATGGGAAGATCCGCGATCACAAGCGCGGCGGGTTTTGCACGGGCGACGGCCTCGAGGTGGTGAAGAATCTGAGCGAGCGTGACGTGGGTGGTATCGGGAAACCCGAGCACGACCATGCCGAGAGAATCGCCCACGAGAAGGATGTCGGTGCCGGCTTGGTCGAGCAGGCGCGCCATCGGGTAATCGTAACAGGTCAGAGCGGCAATCGAGCCGGGACCTTTTTTGACGGATAAAGCGGCGACTTTAGGGTTGGGAGTCACGAATCGGAAAAATTAACGGGAATGAAAAAGCCTCCGGTGAGCAATGCTCTGAGCGGAGGCTTATATCCATGAAAATGGCGACCCGTAAGGGAGTCGAACCCTTCTTGCCAGGATGAAAACCTGGAGTCCTAACCGATAGACGAACGGGTCGTTAGTCGCGGTGCGGGCGGAAAGAAAGCGGAGGCATGGATTTGATGCAAGGTTTTTTTGGGAGAAGATGAAATTTTTTTCATGATGGCTTAATTCGGGGCGGATGACCTGACTTCAGGCCAAGCAGCCACCTAAAGGCTTGATATGTCGGTAGGGCTGTGCATTGTCGCCCCCTCCGCAATGGCAGGTTCCACATTTCAAGCACTTCCCGGTTTCCGTGACTTCACTCCGCGTGAATGTGCGATTCGTAATTATTTGTTCGAGACCTGGCGGCAGGTGGCGCGTCGATGTGGATATGTGGAGTATGAAACGCCGATTCTGGAAGACACCGGCTTGTATCTGAAAAAATCCGGAGGAGAGCTATCCTCGCAGTTGTTTCGTTTTGAAGATCAGGGAGGTCGGGATGTGACCCTGCGTCCGGAGGTCACGGCCTCGCTGGCGCGAATCGCCGCGGCGGAGCAGCGGCAGTATCCGAAGCCGCTCAAATGGTTTGAGATCGGTCAGTGCTTTCGTTACGAAAAACCGCAAAAGGGCAGGGGGCGTGAGTTTCACCAGTTCAATGTCGACATTCTCGGTGAAGCCGGTCCGGGTGCGGATGCGGAATTGATCGCGCTGGCGGTGGAAACCATGCTGTCGTTCGGTTTTGTGGAGGGTGATTTTGTGGTCCGGATCTCGGATCGGAACGCTTGGGTGAAATTCGCGGAAACCCGTGGCGTGAGCGATGAAGCGATGCCGGATTTCCTCAATTTGGTCGACAAGCTGGAGCGCGAAAAGCCTGAGGTGTTGACGGAGAAGCTTGCAAAGTTCGGCGCGACTTTGGAAGAAGTGAGAAACTTCGTTGCCAATCCGCAGGATGCCGAGGGCTCATTTCAGGAAATTTTGACCGACCTCAGAGCACGCGGATTCGGTTCCTATGTGGAGTTGGATTTATCCATCGTGCGTGGTTTGGCCTACTACACCGGAGTGGTGTTTGAAATTTTCGACTCGAAGAAATCCATGCGCGCGGTTGCGGGTGGTGGACGGTATGACACCCTGGTGAAAACCGTGTCCGATGGAGCGGTGGATATGCCCGCGACGGGATTTGCGATGGGGGATTATGTGATCCGCAACCTCATCGAAGAAACCACGCATGCGGCGATGCAGATGGAAGTGTGGTTGCAGCGGAATGCGGCAGGTTGTGAAGTTTATATGGTGATTCCCGATGAAAGCGTGCGCGCCGAGGCCTTGGGATTGGTTACGGCTCTGAGACGTGCCGGAGTTTCGGTGGATCTTCCTCTTGCGGTGGCAAAAGTTGGCAAGCAGTTTCAATCGGCAGAAAAATGCGGTGCGCGTTTCGCGGTGATCGTGGATGCGGAATTTCCATCTGTGAAAATCAAAAATCTTGCCAACAGGCAGGAACAACATTGTCAGGCATCGGAACTGGCGGGCTGGATCACGAAGCGCTTAGCCGAGCCGGATGGACCGTTGCTCGCTTGAGAGGTTATTAACCACAGATGGACACAGATGAACGCAGATTATTTATGCAAGAAGGAAACTGAGGTGATCATCGGTTGCGCATTTACTGTTCTAAATGAAATCGGTCACGGTTTTCATGAAAAGCCCTACGAAAACTCACTTGTTGTGGAGTTTGAGTATCGCAGCATAGAATATCTTCAGCAAAGCCGCTTTCCTATTACCTATCGTGGCAAACAAGTTGCTGAATATATTCCTGATCTAATTGCTTACAATAAAGTGATTATTGATACCAAGGTGATCGAGCGGATTACGGATCACGAAATCGGTCAGATGCTCAATTATCTGAAGATAACGGGTATGCACGTCGGACTTATTCTTAATTTCAAACACACCAAACTCGAATACCGTCGAGTCATCGCATCCACTCAAAATTTCATCCGCCACAAACAATATTGACTAAACTCTTTATTAACGTCCATCTGCGTCCATCTGTGGTTTGAAACCTATTTTCCTACTTTCCAACATGAGAACACATCACTGCAACGAACTCCGCGAATCCAACATCGGCCATACTGTTACCCTCATCGGCTGGGTGAATTCAGCCCGCGATCATGGTGGAGTCATTTTCATTGATTTGCGTGACCGTGAGGGATTGACCCAATGTGTATTCCGCCCGGAAGAAGGTGCGGAGGTGGCCCGGCTTTCCCACAGCCTGCGTGAAGAGGATGTGGTGCAGGTGAAAGGCAAGGTCTGCAAGCGTCTCGAAGGTGCGGAGAATGACAAGATGTCGACCGGCTCGATCGAAGTCGTTGCGAGCGAGTTGAAAATTGTCAACAAATCCGATGTTCTGCCGTTCCAGCTCGATAAGGAACTTTCCAACGAGGATATCCGGATGAAATACCGCTATCTCGATTTGCGCCGTCCTCGGATGAACAAGAACATCCGTCAGCGCAGCAAGATTACATCCGCGGCGCGCCGTTTCCTCGATGACACGGGATTCTATGAAATCGAAACGCCCATCCTTTCCAATCCGACGCCAGAAGGTGCTCGGGATTTCCTCGTGCCATCGCGGTTGAACCCCGGTAAATTCTACGCGCTTCCTCAGGCGCCGCAGCAATACAAGCAGTTGTTGATGGTTGCGGGTGTTGAGAAATATTTCCAGATCGCCCGTTGTTTTCGGGATGAGGATCTGCGCGCGGATCGTCAGCCGGAGTTCACACAAATCGATCTTGAGATGAGTTTTGTGGATCAAGAGGAGATCATTTCGACCGTGCAGGGCTTGTTGCGTGCGATGTTCAAAGCGGGTCTTGATATTGATTTGGCGAATGATTTTCCACGAATGACCTATCGCGATGCGATGGATATTTACGGTTCTGACAAGCCCGATACGCGGTTTGAAATGAAGATCACCGATCTTGCGGACGTATTCGCGGCAACCGAATTCAAGATTTTCCGCGGGGTTCTGGATGGTGGCGGGGTGGTCCGTGCAATCAATGCAAAAGGTTTTGCCGGCGTTACCACAGGCCAGATGAACCGTTTGAACGAGATTGCCGTGCAAGCCGGGCTTCCGGTGAAAAACCTGGCGTTCATCAAACTAGAAAACGGCGAATACAAGAGCCCGCTTTGGAAGATTTTCTCCGATTCGGAAAAAGAGGCTGTCACGGCGAAAATGAATCTCGAAGAAGGCGACATCGTATTCTTCGCCGCCGGATCGCGTGAAAGTGTCAGCACCATTCTGGGTCGCGTCCGCAGTGAATGCGCGGTGATGATGGAGATTCTGAAAGACAACTCCGCCTTCAATTTCCTATGGGTCGTGGATTTTCCACTCCTCGCACATGATGAGGAATCCGGCGATTGGGTGGCGGTGCATCATCCGTTCACTCGTCCTCATCCTGATGATATCGAATTGTTGGAAAAAGGTGACTATGCGAATGTTCGTGCGGTTGCGTATGACATTGTTCTCAATGGCTACGAGCTCGGTGGTGGATCGATTCGTATTCATGAAAAGGATCTTCAGGCGAAAATGTTCGAGGTCCTCGGTGTCAGCCCAGAGGAGCAGCAAATCAAGTTCGCTCACATTCTGGACGCATTCCGTTTCGGCGCGCCACCGCACGGTGGCTTGGCTCTGGGTCTGGATCGCATCGCGATGTTGGTGGCCGGTGAAGACAGTATCCGAGAGGTCATTGCTTTCCCGAAAAACAACAAGGGAGCTGACCTCATGGCACAGAGTCCATGTGAAATCGGAATGAAGGAGCTGCGCGAGGTTTACGTGCAAAGCACCTACAAGAAAAAGACCGAAGAGCCTGCGAAGTAATCAGCCAAGCTCGGCGGTATAGTGGTTCGATCGCATTCCGTACGCGGGAAAATCCTTTGCGCGCATCTTTGTGAAAATTCATCTCTAAGAAGATGTGGTGGTGTTGCGTTCACTCGGTAGGTGGGAGACGACTCCTGTCTGGCAACGAAAACCCAATATCATGAGCATACACGTCAAATTGAGTGAACAGGCTGAAGTTCAAATCAGACTTCAACGCAGGAATTCGACAATCGCTTCCATTTTTATTTCCGGACTGATCGTGTTCCTGGTCTTTCTGGTGTTCGGTTTGATTGTGCTTAAAGCTATTCCTCATGAAACCGAGCCATTCAAGGTGATTTACGCTGCTCCACCGGAACCTGTTGCGGTCAAACCGCTTTCAAAAGCAAAGACTATTCCGTCAAATCCAGCTCCTCCTGCGAACCGACCGAACGACCTAATCCTTTCAAATGATGTGTCACATATATCCATCCCGACGGTCGACGTTGAGATGCCCGGCCCTTCTGTGGGCATGTCAGATGAGGGATTTTTCGGCAGTCATATGGGCTTGCTCGGGAAAACAGGTGAAACAGGAAACTTCAAAAAAATCGATGTCGTCATGTCAAAGCGTTGCTCTCGTGAAGATCGCTTGGATCGAATCAGGGAAATGGGCGGTAGAATTGAATCGGAGGTGGTGGTGGAGCGCGGATTGGAGTGGTTGAAAGCGAATCAGAATCCGGACGGTTCATGGTCTAACAAGAATGTGTCCGCCATGACAGGATTTGGTGTTTTGGTTTACTTAGGAAGATGCGAAACACCGCTTTCCGCGAAGTATGGTGAATCATGCCTGAAGGGGATCATCCGTTTGGTGGATCTTGGGATGAAAAATGACGGCAGGCTCTCGATGAATACATCAGACAAGCATTGGCCTTACGAGCATGCGATTTCGACTTACGCATTATGCGAGTCCCTGAGCTTTTGTGAAAAATTGAAGATTGAGATTCCCGATTTGGAGGAGATGGTTCGCAAATCCGTAAGCATCATTATCGATCATCAACATCCGAAAAGCGGCGGTTGGGATTACGGATATGACACCAAGGGAAATCGCGGTGGAGATCTATCGATTGCCGCTTGGCAGATTCAGGCTTTGAAAGCGGCCTCGCACACAGGGCTTGAGATCAAGGGTCTGAAATCATCCCAGATCAAAGCGATGGAGTATGTCGTCAATCTGCAAGGCGAGAACGGAGGTTTCGGTTATACGGGAAAAGCGAATGGTGAGGGCTACGCCAAGTTGACGGGTGCGGGTGTGCTTTGTTTGCAGATGTCCGGCAAAAAATACTCTTCCGAGATTCGTAGGGGTGCGAGGCATATCGGGGAGTTTGTGAAGTTCGATTATGATGGAAAAGATTCGAATCTTTACTCCCATTATTATGAATCCCAAGCCATGATGGCACGCGGTGGATCCGAGTGGCGTAAATACAATGAGGTGTTCCGTGACCAGTTGATCCATTCCCAGAATTCTGATGGTGGCTGGAAAGTCCCAGGTTCAGGCGGGTTGTATACGGATCCATTTTATCGCAACTGCCTGAATATACTGATGCTGGAAGTCTACTACCGATTCCTTCCGGGAACAGGATCACTGTGAATTGGAAAATTCCCGTTGCCTTTATGGAGCTGGGCAGTTAAACCGCTTGCGCATCGCAAAGCGATAAGCCGGCTTAGCTCAGTTGGTAGAGCAACTGATTTGTAATCAGTAGGTCAACGGTTCGAATCCGTTAGCCGGCTCCATTTTTCGCGAACAGTGTTGCCGTTTTTTGAAATGCCAACATCAATAATTAAAATTCACAAATATGAAAAGCGTCCGATATAGCATTCTTACTTTAGGCTCTTCAGCAAAATTTGTGGGTGAACTTCGGCTCCGGTAGTTTCCCAAGTGTATGAAACAGAGTGGTTTGTAGCAATTCGAAGCTGCGGTAGCCGTAGGCTTTTCTCATGCACAGATTGATC
>JBIKNX010000147.1:0-6806 GCA_044358435.1 Luteolibacter sp. | reverse complement strand
CAAGTGCGAGCTCGTTAGAGTCTGCATTTATTTGTTTTGGGCGGCTTTTTAAAGAGGCCAACCGACCAACCTCTACGTGCAGCCAGCGCTTCAAACATTCCGTCGAAACCAGAACGCCCCCATTCGCTTAGCGGAGATTAGAGTAATCTAGAGTTACGCTTATTCAAAGGAAATTTATGAGATTGGATAAAGGAGGGAATGAACCACAATCGAAGCGTAGCGGAGATGGCCGGACTGACTGTTGTGAATCTTTCCGGCAAATGAACGCAGATGGACGTTGATCCTGAAAGATCTCGGAGAAACCCTACTTTTGCCTATGAGCAGAGGCTGGATAAGCCAAGTATTTTAACTCTTTAACTCTCTGCGTCCATCCGTGTTCATCCGTGCTTCAAAACTTCAACACCGATCCCAGAAACGCGCTAAATCCTCAATCAAAGGTTGCAAAACCTGTTTGCTCGGCTAAAACCCCGACCCGCCGACTTCCATCGGCCCCATAAACATTAGACACATCAGGCATGAAGGACCTCAGCAAATACCGTAACATCGGAATTTTCGCCCACGTTGACGCGGGCAAAACGACCACCACAGAGCGCATTCTCAAACTCACCGGTAAAATCCACAAAATCGGCGAGGTCCACGACGGTGCATCCACCATGGACTTCATGGAACAGGAAGCCGAGCGCGGCATCACCATTCAGTCCGCCGCTACCACTTGCTTTTGGAAAGGTCACCAGTTCAACGTGATCGACACTCCAGGACACGTTGACTTCACCATCGAAGTTTACCGCTCCCTCAAAGTTCTGGACGGTGGCGTCGGCGTTTTCTGCGGATCCGGCGGTGTTGAGCCACAATCCGAAACCAACTGGCGTTACGCGAACGATTCGAAAGTTTCCCGCGTCATTTACGTGAACAAGCTCGACCGGATCGGTGCCGATTTCTATCGCGTGACCGCACAGGTGAAAAAAATTCTCGGTGCACACCCGCTCGTCATGGTTCTGCCGATCGGCACGGAATCCGACTTCATCGGTGTCGTTGACCTTCTCACCATGAAAGCCCACGTCTGGGACGAATCCGGCCAGCCGGAAAACTTCAAGATCGAGGAAATCCCTGCCGACATGGTGGACAAAGCCAAGGAATACCGCGCCGCTCTCATCGAAACCGCCGTTGAACAAGACGACGCCATCATGGAAGCCTATCTCGAAGGCACCGAGCCGACCATCGATCAAATCAAGAAGTGCATCCGCAAGGGCACGATCGATCTCGCGTTCTTCCCGACTTATTGCGGATCTTCCTTTAAAAACAAAGGTCTCCAGCTCGTGCTCGACGCTGTGGTCGATTACCTCCCTTCCCCTCTCGAAGTGAAACCGCTTCCGGAAGTCGATGCAGAAGGCAACGAAACCGGTCTCTTCGCCACGGCCGATTCCAGCAAACCGCTCCGCGCGCTTGCTTTCAAAATCATGGACGACAAGTTCGGAGCCCTCACCTTCACCCGTATCTATTCGGGAACGATCAGAAAAGGCGATACCATCCTGAACTCCTTCACCGGGAAAACCGAGCGCGTTTCCCGCATGGTGGAGATGCATGCCGATGACCGCAACGAGGTTGATTCCGCACAAGCGGGTGACATCGTGGCCATCGTCGGTCTCAAAAACGTCCAAACGGGTCACACCCTCTGCGACGAGAAAAACCCCGCAACCTTGGAGCCTATGGTGTTCCCGGATCCGGTTATCTCCATCGCTGTTGCAGCCAAAGACAAAGCCAACGCCGAGAAACTTGCCAACGCGATCGGCAAAATGATCCAGGAAGATCCATCCTTCCGCGTCGAAACCGACGAGGAAACCAACGAGATGATTCTCAAGGGCATGGGCGAGCTTCACCTCGACATCAAAATCGACATCCTCAAGCGCACGCACAAAGTGGAAGTCACCGTCGGCGCCCCACAGGTTGCTTACCGTGAAACCATCACCCGCACCGTCAACGACAGCTATACCCACAAGAAGCAGTCCGGTGGTTCCGGTCAGTTCGCGAAAATCGACTACACCATCGAGCCCGGCGAGCCCGGTTCCGGCTTCATCTTCGAGTCGAAAGTTGTCGGCGGCAACGTTCCGAAAGAATACATCCCGGCCGTGGACAAAGGCTTCAAAACTTCGATCCACAAAGGTCCTCTTGCCGGCTACCCTTGCTTGGACTTCAAAGTCACCCTCAACGACGGTGGATTCCACGCCGTGGACTCCTCGTCCATCGCGTTCGAAATCGCTGCGAAAGCCGCGTATCGCGAGTCCATGCCGAAAGCAGGTCCACAAATCCTCGAGCCCATGATGAAACTCGACGTCTTCGCTCCCGAAGAAAAAGTCGGTGACGTCATTGGCGACCTCAACCGCCGCCGCGGCATGATCCAAGGTCAGGAGCCGACTCCGGGTGGCGTTCGCGTCAAAGCCGAAGCCCCGCTCTCCGCGATGTTCGGTTACATCGGTGACCTTCGCACCATGACCTCGGGACGCGGACAGTTCTCCATGGAGTTCTCCCACTACGCCCCGTGCCCGAAAAACGTTTCCGACGAAGTGATCGCCAAGGCCAAAGCCCGAGACGAAGCTCTTCGCAAGTAACCTCCAAAAACCAACCACTTCAAAACCCGCATCGGTCATCCGGTGCGGGTTTTTTGTTTTTGATCCTTAGTTATATTGTTGGCTTTTAAAAAACCCCGGAGGACAGAGGAATATGGAGGACACGGATGTGTGGATTTTTTTTATTAAACTGTAGGTGATCATTTCTTGATTGGGGTTTAGAATTTTTAATTTGGATTATGACTCTCAATATCCTCCTTCTTCCTCTGTGCCTCAGTGGTAAAAAAGTCCGAACCAGCGTTCCCTATGCATTTGAAAGTTGAATTTTGAAACTTGAAGTTTAGAAACCTTCCATGTCCCAACCTTTTACCCTCAAAACCAACATCGCACTCGGCGTTGTCCCTACTCATCTCGGTTTCATCGCCGGACTCGTCCCGGACTCCAAGGGTTGCCTGCCCCGTGAAGCCGATGACCGTATCGCCGTGGTTGCGGAGATGGATCGAATTTGTTCACTCTCTCCTGTCCGCCCCACTTGCGTTCAGGTGTCCCTTTTTCCTGGCACAGGCGAAGCTGACATCGCCGAACTTGTGACCGGACTCAAAGCCTTGAATCTCGAGGTCCACCTCATCATGATGGTCGGCGGAGCCAACCCCATGAACCCAGCCGATGAAGACGCGGTGCTCGCCCAACTGGTCCCATCCCTCAAAGCCGCCATTGCCCACGGTGCGGTCACGGTAGGCTCCACTTCCATCGAGGAGTGGATGAACGGCCCGGTCGATATGGATCTGGATACGGCGATTGCTCAAAACGTCAAACTTCACGTCCGCGCGGTCAAGGAAACCGGATTGTTAGATTCCAACATCAACTCCTGGCACATCGAATTCCTCCGCCCCGGTGAATTCAAAACGTTTACCAACATCAAGCGCGGTGCTGCTTTCATCAAAGCGATCAACAAGGAACTTGGCCGCGATTATTTCAAACTCCTTATCGACTCCGCACATATGGGTGACTCCGGACTTTCCATCGCGGAAAACCAAAGTCTCATCGGCGAGCTCGCCGCCGCCAATCACATGGGAATTTTCCATGCCTCCGCCAAAACCACCCGCGGCTGCCTCAGCACCGACGATGGCTGGATCGGAGCCACCCTCTTGGCCGCCGCCAAAACCGGGAAACTCGAAACCGTATTTGTCGAGGCATTCCGCCACGACGATCCCGCCCTCCAGGCCCTTCGTGATCTTGAACCCGGTCACGGCATCGACACCACGGATGGCCGCACCTATACCCAAGTGATTGTCGATGGCTTGGTCGACGTCGGCCACAGATTGAACAACCTGAAAGCACGCGGGATTTTGTAGGGATTGCATCTCCGGGAGGACCGCGAGTCTCCGGACTCGCATTCTTACAAATTTGAAGAGATTTCTCCTGTTTGATGCTTCATCGTCCCAGTTTAACCATGCGAGTCAGGAGACTCGCGGTCCAATCAACCTACGCATTGAAATGGTCAAAAATCGACCATGGCATTTCCATCCATGGCTAAAAACCACCCAAATCCCCGGATCTTGCCTGAAATTTGAAGTTTCCGAAACAAATCCCCCGCCTATTCTCGCTAGCAGCAAAGAATCACAAGATTTCCGTGCATTTCTGCGTTAACTTAGTCTCGCAACCTCACCAACCCCTTGCTCCTATGAAAAAGATCCTCCTTGCACTTACTCTGACCGCTGGCATTTCACAGGCCCAGAACAACGAATACATCTCGATCAAAAACGAAGTCCGCCAATCCATTGCCCGCGGCAACGCATGGTTGGCTGAGCAGCAAAAAGAAAAAGGTTTTTGGGACGACGGCGGAATCCCTGCCTTCACCGCCCTCGCCCTCACTGCGGGCGTTCGTGATCCCAATCTCGAGCTTCCAGCCGACGGCAAGCTTCCGGATCACCTCAAGAAAGGTTTCGATTGGCTGCTCTCCCAACAAAAAGAAGACGGCGGCATCTATAACCGGGGTTTGAAGGTCTATAACACCGCCACCTCCGTCACCGCGCTTTCCTCTGCCGGACGCAAAGAGTTCGAACCTGCGATCGTCAAAGCCCGCCGGCAACTGATCGGCAGCCAATGGGACATCGGTGAAAAAGGAAAAACCGACAACCACAATGACGGCGGCATCGGCTACGGTTCCAAGGACGATCATACCGACATGTCCAATACCTACCTCGCCATCGAGGCGATCGCCCTCTCAGACAAAATCATCGAGGACGGAAACTACGCCGATGAACCCAAGCTCAACTGGGACGCGGCTCTTACCTTCCTGTCACGCAGCCAAAACCTCAAAGCCACGAACGACCAACCATGGGCATCCGATGACGCGAAAAACAAAGGGGGTTTCATTTACACTCCCGGAGATTCCAAAGCAGGCCAGGATGTCACTGCGGATGGCAAGGTCGCCCTCCGCTCCTACGGCTCCATTTCATACGCCGGCTTGCTCTCGCTCATTTACGCCAAACTTGAACCCGGCGACCCTCGCGTGGTCGCCGTCAAAGAATGGCTCGGCAAAAACTACACCGTAAAAGAAAACCCCAACATGGGTGCCGAAGGACTTTATTACTACTACCAAGCCATGGCCAAAGCTCTCAACGCGGCCGGCATTGATAAACTCAAACTCGCCGACGGCAAAGAGGCTGACTGGCGCAAAGACCTCGCCGGAAAACTCCTCTCTACCCAACGCGAAAACGGTTCATGGGTCAATGACAACGGCCGTTGGATGGAATCCAACCCCGTCCTGGTCACCGCCTACACGGTGATGGCGCTTGAGGAGATCTATCATTCGATCCGATAGTCGATCTATAAAAGGGTAGGGGCGCCGAGAAGTGTCGTATCAGCGGAATCTTTCGATTCTTGCTGCGTTTTTTCTCGCTCATGAATGTTCATCCAGGCACAACATCCAACCTCTGAGAATCACAATCAACGCCGACGGCGAAAGAGTGCCAACACTCCGAGTGATGCCAAAATCAAGGATGATGGCTCGGGGATGGCTTCAAGGCGAAGTGTGTTGTAGGTAAAGGAACCCAGTCCGACATCACCCGTGAAGGTGCTGAACTCACCGATACCTGCGGCACCGCCGTAAATGCTGGTGCCTTCGGGATTGGCGTCATATTGCTGAGTGAAAGGCAGGTCATCTGAGATCGTGCGCACCACAGCCAGTGCCCATGCCGTGGAACTTGTCAATGTCGCGCGGTTGCCAACAAACAAATACATGTTCTGGCCTATCAGGGAATTCGGAGCGGTGATGCTGGAGCCAACCAAAATCGGCTTGACCTGGACATAACCGGCATAGCTCCCCTCCAGATCTTCAACGTAGGTTCCGGTGATTCCGGAATGTTGCAGGTTGAACGCGGCAATGGTTGCCGAAATATCATTGATACTCGAGCTTGGCGCGCCACCTGAAAAATAACCAAGAGCGACAATGCCGCCGTTGAGGGCGCTACCGTCGCTGTCCTGAAAAAGCCAATCCGTAGACTCACCGGTTACCGCATTGTTGATGTAGTAATTCGCTGCCGTTGCCGAGGATACGCATAGTAGAGCCGCGGCGCCACATATCGCCGTCAACTTCTTCATGCTGTATTTGGATGGTGCGTAATGCATGTCATCTGGAAATCATAACCCCGCGGGAACATTCACGCTGATATTGATGGGTGTGGAAAGTTTTCTCTGGATCAGGAATCCGCTGGATAAGGACAATGATTCCGCTTGAGCCTGGGTCAGTGTGGTCGAGGATCCCGCCACTCGCCACCCCGCACCCGCGCCACTGCGTCTAAAATATCTCACATACGTCAGATCGGGTTGCTGCACCCAAAGAATGTCGGCGCTGCCTTCGCTCAAGGCAGCTGTCATGTTTGTTTCCAGACCTGCATTGAAAAGATTGACTCCCGTTGGCAAAACCGAACTGAACACATTGAAGCCCTGAACGGCGACCGAATTGGTTTTTTTGGTTTTGATTTCCCCTTGGACAACCAGCGTCGCACTGGCGAGGTTTTTTTTCTGAATGAGAAATCCGTCTGAATAGACGATCGGGATGTTCGGACTGGCAAGATTGGTGGCCACATTTCTGAATTCAGGAGTAGCTCCCGAGCGCAAGTAATATTGGTCATAGCCACCTGAACCATTGGGGATCCAGATGATATCGGCACTTCCGGCGCTCAAGGCTTCATCCAGCACTCCGCCCGAGGACCGTGGCACCGTGGTGAAGACTTC
>JBIKNX010000016.1:0-21914 GCA_044358435.1 Luteolibacter sp. | reverse complement strand
AACGACCCTACCATTTTTTTGTGATGATGTTAGACACAGGAATGAACGATCTCCCCCGTAGGATCTATTTGAAACACGAAATTCCCTCTGTGGTTATTCTGGAGAATGAGCATCCGGCTTTTTTTATCACGATCTGCTGTCAAAGGCGTGGCATCAATCAACTTGCTGACAACATGGTTTGGATCGAGATGCTTGAATCGATCAAAAATCGCCAAGAGCGCGGTATCTGGATTTGTACGCTTTTTGTTGCAATGCCGGATCATGTGCATGCCGTGATGCAATTTCATGGAGAGACTCGCATGTCCTTGGCTATTAGAGGTTGGAAGCGGTGGATGACTAAAAAATGTGGGATTGTCTGGCAGCGAGGATTTTTTGATCACAGATTGCGATCTCATGAATCCGCCGCGGAGAAGCGGGAATACATTTTGAATAATCCTGTCCGTGCTGGGTTCGTTGAAAAGCCAGGCGATTGGAAGTATATTTGGGATATGAGCGCGCGGTAAGCGAATTCGGTAGGGTCATTTCGATGAAATGACCGCTGGGTTGGGCGCGCAAGAAGGCGGTCGTTTTATCAAAACGACCCTACCATCATTAAATTTCAAACCACGGTGTTGGCTCGTTTTGAGTGGCGCAGTGGAGTGCGGTCGGGAGGCCGAGTTCTTCGATGACTGCGGAAAAATGCGAAGTGACTTTTTTCGGGCAGTTGCAATCCGAGCTCAGATGACCGAAGACGATTCGGTTGAGTCCGGAATGTGAAACTTCGCGGATCAGTTCCTCGACTTGTATGTTAGAAAGGTGGCCGTGGCGGGAGGCGATGCGTTGTTTGATCGACCATGGACGCTTCGTATCGAGTTCCAAAAGTTCTTCATCATAGTTGGCCTCGACGAACAGGGCGGAGAGCTTTTTCAGGTGAACCTTGACGCTGGAAGTGACGTATCCCGCATCTGAGAGCAGGCCGAAGCGGAAGTTGCCATTGGAAACCACGAAGCCCACGGGATCGACGGCATCGTGCTGGATCGCGAAGCTGCTGACGGTCAGATGGTTGATGATGAATTCCTGTCCTGCCTCAAAGGTGATCCATTCGGCATGGTCGACGCCTGTTTCGCGAACGACATGAGCGGTTTCTGCGGTGGTGTAGATTGGAGCGGGTTGTTTTTTAAGGAAGTTTTTCAGACCGCGGATGTGATCGCCGTGTTCATGGGTGAGGAGGATGGCGGAAATGGATGCGGGATCGATTCCGAGGGATTCAAGGCGGACGCAGAGTTGTTTTGCGGAGAGTCCGGCATCGATCAGGATGCGGGTGGAGCCGCATTCGACGATGGTGGAGTTGCCAGTTGAGCCGGAGCCGAGGACGGAAAATCTCATTGGGAAGATTGGAAAGAGTTCACTGCAGAGCCGCAGAGGTCGCGGAGGAAACGCAAAGCTTGGGTTGATGAAACAATTTCATTTAAGATTTTGTTAGTTCGTAAGAGTCTTTGCCGTCTTTCATGGCCCAGCCTTTGGCTACGAGTTCGTCGCGGAGTTTGTCTGAGGTTGCCCAATCTTTATTAGTGCGGGCAGCCCAGCGGGTGTCGGCGAGGTGTTGGATATCGGCGGGGATGTCGGTGGTGTCTTTGGAGATTTCCGGAAGGGTGATGCCGAGGGCTCTGAGCATGCGGTTGAGTCCGGCGAGCGCTGCGGCGGCTTCTTGGCCGGTGAATTTCGTGGCTTCTTTCAGGCCGGTGAAAATTCCTCCGAGTGCGCCGGGGGTGTTGAGGTCGTCGTTGAGCGAATCCCATGCGGGTTGGAAGATTCCGAAATCGGCGGATGGCAGGGCGGTTTCAGCGCCCATGTTTTCGGCGATTCTGTTGGCGGCTTTGGCGAGTTTGTTCAGGGCTTCCCTGGCGCCGGAAAGGGAATCCAACGTGAAGTTCAGTGGCTTGCGGTAATGCGCGCCGATGAGGACGTAACGGACTTCCATCGCCGTGAAGCCTTTGGCTTCGAGATCTGCGAGGGTATACATGTTGCCGAGGGATTTCGACATCTTACCGCCATCGACCAGCAGGTGGGTGATGTGAAACCAATGAGCGGCGAATTGGCCGCCGCAAGCGCATTCGCTCTGGGCGATTTCATTTTCGTGATGCGGGAAGACCAGATCGACCCCGCCGGAATGCATGTCGAAGGAATCGCCGAGGTATTCGGCGATCATCGCGGAACATTCGAGATGCCAGCCGGGTCGGCCTTGGCCCCAAGGGGATTCCCAGAAATTTTCACCATCTTCTTCGCGTCGTGCCTTCCAGAGCACGAAATCCGAAATACTGTCTTTTTCGTATTCGTCGGAATTCGCGCGGGTGTTCTGGGTTTTGCCGAGATCGAGTTCCCGTTCGTCGAGATGGGAGAGTTTGCCGTAATTGGGAAAAGAGGAGATTTTGAAATACACCGAACCATCATCCGAGGCGTAGGCGTGGCCTTTGGTAATGAGGGTTTCGATCATCGCGATCTGTTGCGGGATATGCTCAACGGCAGACGGCTCGATGTGTGGAGGAAGGCAGGCGAGCGCTTCGCAGTCGGCGTGAAATTTATCGCGCCATGGATCGGTGAAAGCTTTGAGGGTTTTTCCGGCGGCTTGGGAGCCGCGGATCGTCTTGTCATCGACGTCTGTTAGATTTCGAACATGCAGGGTGCGGGTTCCGCCGGTTTCGAGCGTGCGACGGAACACGTCTTGCAGCACGAAAGTGCGGAAATTTCCGATGTGTGCCGGACCGTAAACCGTCGGGCCGCAGCAATAGAAGCGGTAGGTCTGCCCATCGATCGGACGGATTTCCTTTTGGCTGCGGGTGAGGGTGTCTTGGAGAATCATGTCGGAAAATCAAACGATGTTTGCGGTGAGCCATGCACGGAAGGTCTGCCAGTCTTTGGTGAGTGGGGTGGCGACTTTCGGTTGATCCGCGAGGATGGCGAGGCGTGCGGGGATTGCGACGCTGTCTTTGCCGAGTTCGGCGTTCATAACATCGGGGAATTTTGCGGGGTGCGCGGTTTCGAGAGTGATGGTGACGGCACCCGGATGTGCGTTGCGGTAAGCGCGTGCGGCGAGCCAACCGACCGCGCCGTGCGGATCGATTTGATAACCGAAACGGGATTCCACCTCGCGAATCGCGACGCGGGTTTCATCGTCGCTGAAACTCATGCCGCTGATGTTGGATTTCATCTTGTCCCATGAATTTCCGAACAAGGCCTGCATGCGGACAAAGTTCGAAGGAGCGCCGACATCCATCGCGTTGGAGATTGTGGCGACGCTCGGGCGCGGCTGGTATTCGCCTTTTTCCAGGTATTCCGGGACGACATCGTTTTGGTTCGTCGCGGCGACGAACTGTTCGACCGGAAGTCCGAGTTGTTTGGCGAGCAGGCCGGCGGTGAGGTTTCCGAAATTTCCGGAAGGAACGACGAAGACGGGGTTCACTCCCTCGGGCAGCTGTCTGGCACTGTGGATGTAATAGAACGATTGCGGGACGAGGCGGGAAAGATTGATCGAGTTCGCCGAGGTGAGGTTCATGCGCTCGGAGAGTTCGCGATCCAGGAAGGCTTGTTTCACGAGAGCCTGGCAATCATCGAAGCTGCCATCGATTTCGAGCGCGGTGATGTTTCCACCGAGGGCGGTGAGTTGTTTTTCCTGAAGTCCGGAGACTTTGCCCTTCGGATAAAGGATCACCACGCGGGTGCCGGGCACGTGATGGAACGCGGAGGCGACGGCTCCGCCGGTATCGCCTGAAGTGGCGACGAGGACCGTGAGCATGCGGTCGTCGTCTTTTGTCAGGTGCGCCATCAGGCGCGCCATGAAACGTGCACCGAAATCTTTGAACGCCAGCGTCGGGCCGTGGAAGAGCTCGAGGATCTGATCGTCGGGTGCGAGCGCGACCAGTGGAGCATCGAACTCGAGAGTTCCGTTGACGATTAGACGGAGGTCGTCGGCCGGGATGTCTTCGCCGAAAAAGGCATGTGCAACGGCGAAACCGATTTCTTGGAAACTCATGTTCCGCCAGTTTTCCCAAAACTCCCGAGGCAGGGTGGGGAGTTGGTCCGGCATGTAGAGCCCGTTGTCAGCCGGGAGCGAACGCAGGATCGCTTCTTTGAGATCGACCTGGTGCGAGGAGTTGTTGGTGGAGTGATATTTCACGTCAATTCAGGCAATCAGCTTTTCACTTCGTGAACTCCATGAGGATTGATCTTCGAGATGTGAACCTGGCAGTTGATGGGGATGGAGGTGAAGACTTTTTCGACGGCGGCGCCGACCTTGCGGGCGGTTTCCTCGCCTTCGCAGAGGGCGAAAACGGATGGGCCGGCACCGGAAATGGAGAAGCCGAGGGCTCCGGCTGCGAGAGCGGCACGTTTGGCTTTGTAGAATTCCGGGATGAGTTTCTGGCGGCGCGGTTCTGCGATCACATCGTGGATGGAGCGCGAAATCAGTCCGTAGTCTTCTTGGATCAGGCCGAGGATGAGTCCGCCAAGATTGCCGATTTGTTGGGTGGCATTTACGAGCGGAATCTCTTTGGGAAGGATTTCACGTGCGACTTTGGTCAGGATCTCGATGTCCGGATGCACTACCGCAGCCCAGAGATTTTTTGGTGCGGGAATCTGGGCGATATCGAGTTCTTCGTTGGAACGGATGAAAACGATCCCGCCGAGAAGGCAGGGACCGACGTTGTCCGCGTGCCACGCACCATCGGCCGAAGCCTCACCCGCCATGGCGAAGGGGAGGAGTTGACGTTTTGAAAGCGGCTCGCCGATCAGTTTGTTCACGGCATAAGCACCGGCAACCGCCGAGGCGGAAGAGGAACCGAGCCCGGAACCGAAAGGCATTTTTTTATGGATTTCCATTTCAATGCCGCGATCCAGCATGCCGAGGTGTTTGAGAAGATCCAGGGCGGCGACACCCGCGGTGTTGATCGTGGGGTCTTTGGGGAGTTTTCCGCCATCGCCAGTGATTTCCGTGATGCGCAGACCGGGCTTCGAGGAGTTGCGGACGACGACTTCATCGCCCGGCGAGTCGATGGCAAAGCCAAGGACATCGTAACCACAAGCCACGTTGGCTACGGTTGCGGGGGCGAAAACACGGATTTCTTGATTGGCAGACATAATGGGAGCCTCAATTCAGGAGGGGCGGGAGTTTGCTTCGGTTTTACGGAGGATATCAAGCCCTTTAAGACGCGGGGTATTGGAACATGTGAGAAGGGCTATTGAGCTTGGGTTTGAGGGCTTTTCAAAAGTTCGTGCGGCAAAGCGGGGTTTCAGGGTCCGATCATCGGAAGTAGGCTCCTGCCGTGATTGGCGCGTGCTTTTTGTTGTTAGAGGTATCCTCGGCGTCGGGCGATGGCGTTCACCGTCACTGTTGTTCCGGTCGTGCGACGAGGCGGCTGAATTTCTCTTCGAGGGAACGGAGGATTTCCGGGTCTTCGATTTTCTTGTCGTCTTGGGTCGTGATGTAGAGCGTGTCCATGGCGACGCCTTTTTCGGTGCAGATGCGTGCGTGGGCGGTGTCGAGTCCTGCTTCGTTGATGGCATGGAAGAGATCGTGAAGCAGGCCGATGCGGTCGAGGGCTTGGATTTCGACCGTGGTACAAGTCGGGTGGAGGGCGTTGGAGACGCGTGCGCGGACGGGGATGGAGACGCCCGTTTCGGTGCGGGGTTTGAGGAAATTGATTTTGCGTTTCAGGTAGTCTTCCGGTTGGTAGTTTTCCGTTTCGAAAATGGTGGTTAGGGTGTGAATGAAGCGATTCCGAGTGGAGGTGTTGGAAACCGGTTCGAAATTCGTGGTGCAGACGCGGAACATGTTGAGCACAATGTTGTCGGTGCGGGTGAAGAGGTCCGCGGAAAGGATGTTGATTTGTTCCGAGGCCAGGGCGCAGCAGAGTTTTTCCAAGAGGAGAGGTCGGTCGCGGGAAGCGAGGATGAGGGTGGAGTAGCCCTTGTCCGGATGGTCGGTCCATTTCACGCAATAGGGGTGGGAGGATTTTCCGTCTTGTTCGGCAAAGAGGAAGTGCCTGACCGTGCGGACCTGGGTTTTGATTTCCGCGGCGTCACGGTAGGCAAAGGCGGCTGCGGGTGTGCGGTCGAAGTGTTGGCGAATGTCGCTGTGGTAGTCCTCGCGCATGATCGAGATCACCTCGTCACGAAGTTGGATGCGGTTGGCATCGAGCTTGCGTTTGAAGGTTTCCCGGCCTTCGGTTAGAAACGCATGCGTGGCGGTGTGGAGTTGGAGCATGAGAGAGGATTTCCATCCGTTCCATGCGTCCGGCGCGGTGCCGCTGGTATCGCAGTAAGTGAAGAGAAACATGGCATCGAGGTATTCCGTGTTTTTCATGATTCCGGCAAACTCCGCGATGACTTCCGGATCCTCCAGGTTTTTGGTGGTTGCGAAGCGCCAGAAGGTGAGGTGGTTATCAACCAGGAACATGATGAGAGCACGGCGAGGTCCCGTGATCTGGAGACGTGAACAAAGTTTGATCGCCAGAATGGCGGAGCCATCGATGTGCTCCCGGACATTTTCCGAGCGTCCCGTATCGTGAAGAATGAGAGCGATGTAGAGAGCGTAGGGATCGACGATTTGGTGGAAGAAACGACGGAAAATTTCCAAGCTCGGATGGGTGTTGTCGATGAGTTTGTCGAGTTCGTCGATGCAACGGAGCGTATGTTCGTCCGCGGTGTAGCGGTGGAAGAATTCGTGTTGGACGAGGCAATCGAGGGCGCCGAATTCCGGAAGGTATCTTCCGAGGAAGCCGATGCGGTGCATCTGGCGCAGGGTTTTGGCGACATCGCCTTTGCGTTCGAGGATGGCTTGGAAGGTATCGCGGTTTGCCTTGAGGTAGCGGAAAGGTTTGTCGATATCTTCCCAATGGCTTGCGACGAGCCGGCGCATCTGGGGGGAGAGCCTGAGATTGCGGAGTTGGCAATGTTGGAACATCCGCATCATGCGGTGGGGATCATCTTTGAAAATCTCCTGGTTTTCCGGATAGATCCGGCCGTCGCGAGCGATGAAGCCATCGAATTGCTCGCGTTTTTTTCTGCGGAAGGTGAGGAAGGAAGTCAGGCCGCTTTCGGCTATCGTGTCCTGTTGGATCTGGAAGGTTTCCATGATCGAGTTGGTGTGATTGTAGAGGTGGCGGGTGTGGCGGTAATAGTCCCGCATGAAAGATTCCGTACGGCGCAGAATGCTGCGCTCCGGATAATCGAAAGAGGTGGCGACGATGCCCTGGAGTTGGAGGGTGAGAATGTCAGTGGCTTTGCCGGTATGATAGTGAAGTTCGTTTCTCACACGCATGAGAAAGTCGTAGGCTTCTTCGATTTCACGGAGGGTGTTCGCGGTGATGATGCGATCCTCCGCAAGTTTGCGTAAGCTTCCGCTGCCGGTTTTGATCCGGGCAACCCAGAGGATGTTTTGGTAGTCACGAAGTCCTCCGCAGGATTCCTTGACGTTCGGTTCCTGGAGGAAAACCGTGTAAGAGCTTTTTTTATGACGGGAACGGAGATCCTGGCTGCGGTTTTCGAAGAACGCGGCCTGGCCTTTTTTGATGCAGTTTTTTTCAAATCGATCGCAAAACTGTTGATAAAGCGCGGCGTTTCCGGCGATCAGTCGGGTTTCAAGAAGTGCGGTGAAGTTCTGAGGATCGGCACGGGCTTCCTGGACACACTCGGCGATGGATCGGCAGGAATGTCCGATTTTGAAGCCCATATCCCAAAGCGGATAGAGAACATGCTGGACGATTTCCTGAACATTTTTCGGAAGTTTGGTGGAAGCTCTCGGGAGGAGAAATAGCAGATCGATATCCGAGCCCGGGTTGAGAGTTCCGCGACCGTATCCTCCGACCGCAACGAGGGCGAGCGGTGCGGCTTCTGTGGATTGTGAATCGACCGTGGATTGAAGAATCGTCTTGAGAATCGTGTCAATCAACTCGGAGCGGGCCTGGCAAATTTCCAGGCCGCCGGCGCCATCACGATGACGGCTGAAGATTTTCTTTTGCTCATGCTCCATGTAGCGTTGGAAGAGACCTGTGCGCTCGGAAGGAGAGAGTTGACCCTCGATGGCGGGCTTGAGAGATACGGATAAGGCGTCTTCGGACATCTAAAGAAGAGTGAATGGTGAGTAGTGAAGAGTGAAAGCAGAGCGAGTGTTACGAGCAAATATTCCTGCGGCGAAGCCGTGGAGGCTTGGACGGAGCGTAGCGTAGTCAATGGTGAGTCGTGAAGAGTGAAGTGAATTCAGATTCGACAGATCTGTCTGATTATTGACTAAATCTCCAAGCAGATCTTGCCGATGGTCGAGGCGGATTCGAGTTGGTGGTGGGCGGCTTGGAGTGAAGCTGCGGAAAGGGTTGGTGCGGGGGCGAGGGTGAGTTTCGGGAATGTTCCGGCATCGCAGCGGGAGGCGATTTCCCGGAGGATTTCACCTTGGCGATGCATGTCGGGTGTTTGGAAACGGGAACGGGTTGGCATGTATTCCCAAACGATGCGTGGGGATTTGAGGCGGAGAGGATTTCCGATATCGACGGGATTCTGTGTTTCAACGATCAAACCGATGGTGCCGAGCGGAGCGATGAGATCGGAGGTTTGGTTCCAGTATGCCTCGGTATCGTGGAGATTGGCGATGAGAGGAAAATGTTTGAAGCCGAGCGATTCGATCTGGGGGCGTAGCGGCTCGCGGTGATTGATGAGGTGATCGGCGCCGAGTTGTTTGCACCATGTACGGGTGTCATTGCGGGAAGCCGTGGCGATCACGGTGAGGCCGGCGGATTTTGCCAGCGGGATGAGTGCGGAGCCAACACCTCCTGCTCCATTGATGATCAGAATCTCCGCTCCGGGGTTGATCTTTCCATCGGTCATGCGCTCGAAGAGTAGCTCCCATGCCGTTATCGCAACGAGTGGAAGTGCTGCTGCTTCTGCGAAAGAAAAGCTCCTTGGTTTTTTCGCAACGAGCGCGGCCTGCACGGTTTGAAATTCTGAATTCGATCCGGCACGGGTGACATCACCGGCGTAATATACCTCATCGCCGATCGAGAATGATTTCACATCCGAGCCAACCGCTTCAATGACGCCTGCGGCGTCGAAGCCGAGAATGCGCGGGGTTGTCAGGTTTTCTTTTCCCAACGATTTGCGGATTTTGGTATCCACGGGATTGAGCGAGATCGCACGAACCCGCACGAGGATTTCATCTGCCGCAGGTTCAGGAACCGGGATTTCAAATTCGATGATGGAATCGATCGATGCATTGAGCGCGCCAAAAGCTTTCATGGTTTGATGGGAGTGAGGTCTAGAAAACGCATGCCGTAAGTCATGATGTAAGGCAGGGAAAAGATCGAGACAATCGTGGTGACGATGACGACCTGGACGGCGACAACGGGTCGGCCTCCGTAGATTTTGGCCAGCAGGATGGGAACCATGGCCGCGGGCATGGCGCTTTGGACGAGGAGAACTTGTTTGAGCTCGTCGGACATGGGGATGAATTTCGCACAGGCGATGATGACCATGGGGGTGAAAACCATGCGCACCAGGATGGAGCCGATGATGATATTCCACGAAGGTTTTTCCTTGCCGACCAGATCCAGCATCGCGGCTCCTGTCATGATCAGAGCGATGGGAAACGCGCCAATTCCGATCATGGAAATTGCCGTGCGTGGTGCGCCGGTGATCTTGTCATCAAGGTGCAGCAGCACGAGTGACAAACCCAAAACGACCGCGATGATCGGGCCGTTGATCATGCGCTTCCAATTCATCTTGCTCTCTCCACTCAGGAGCATCACGCCGAATGACCAGATCGCGATTTCGACGCCAATGTTGTGAACAAACAGCACGGCGAGCGCGGAGCTTCCCCAAAGAATCTGCACGACCGGGACGGCGGTGTAGCCGTAGTTCTGGCAGCCGGAAGCCAGAGCGAAAGTGCGCATGCCGTTGCCCGGTTCGAGACCGATGGCTTTTCCAACGAGGTAACCGATTCCGATTCCGGCAAGAATGAGGCTGAATCCGAGGCCGATGCCAATGGCGAGAGTCGAAAAATCGCGGAGAACCACCGCCCCGAGCATACGATCGAGGATAAAGCTCGGTGCCATCACCCAGAAGATGAACCGCATGATCGGGGCGTCATGCTTTTGCTTGAGAATTCCTATCCTCCGCAGGAAAGCACCACCGATGATCAGCAAATAAACCGGCAGGACCGATAGGAGAATGGTTGTGGGCGTGATCAAGCTGTAAAGAGACTAAAGACATTGAGACAGAAGACACAAGATGCAAGAGAATAGCCTCTTGCTAACGGTTTGAGGGTTGCGCTCGGGGGAAAATCGATGAGAGTGGGTGCGCGTCATGATGAATGTTGAGCAAATTAGAGAGGTTTTGAAGCAGGTGAAATATCCGGGATTCTCGCGGGATATTCTGTCTTTTGGCTTGGTGAAAGCGGTGGAGGTAGATGGAGCGGATGTGAGGGTGAAGATTGAAATCGCCACCCGTGATGCGAAAGTTCCGGAACAGATTTTCAAGGATGTGCATGCGGTTTTGGCCGAGGTTGCCGACATCGGTAATGTGAAAGTGGATGTCGATGTCAAAGATGCGCCGGAAGCCGCCTCCGGTGCGGTGGGTAAAAGTTCCATTCCGGGAGTGAAGCGGATCATTGCCATTGCCTCGGGCAAGGGTGGGGTGGGCAAATCCACGGTATCCGCAAATGTCGCGATCGCGCTTTCCAAGCGCGGTTTGAAAGTCGGCCTGTGTGATTGTGATCTGTATGGGCCTTCGATCGCCCAAATGTTCGGCACGACCGAACGGCCGAATGCGAACGAGCGCGATGAGATCATTCCGATCGAGGCGCACGGCCTGAAACTCATGTCGATGGGTTTTTTGTTGGAAGATAAATCTCCGGTGATCGTCCGGGGGCCGATGGCGACCCGTTATACGCAGCAATTTTTGCGGCAGGTCGCGTGGGGTGAGCTGGATGTGTTGGTTTTGGATTTGCCGCCGGGAACGGGGGATATCCAGCTCACGATTGTCCAGACCGTATCCGTGGACGGCGCGGTGATTGTGACGACTCCTCAGGAAGTCGCTTTGATCGATGCGCGCAAAGCCGTTGCGATGTTCGCAAAGGTCAATATACCGATTCTGGGTTTGATCGAGAACATGGCTTGGTTCGAGGGAGATGATGGCAAACGCTATTATCTTTTTGGCGAAGAAGGTGGTGTGCGTGAGGCGAAGGACATGAATGTTCCCTTGCTTGCCCAGATCCCGATTGATGTGCCAACCGGACGCGGCGGGGATGTCGGTGTTCCAATCGCTTTGACGGATCCCTCAAAAAGCAAGGTTTCGGCCGCATTCCACCGGATGGTGGCTGGGTTGGAGGTTTGAATGGTGAATGGTGAATGGTGAATGGTGAATGGTGAATGGTGAATGGTGAATGGTGAATGGTGAATGGTGAATGGTGAACCGTTACTTTCACCAAAGCACTTTAAGTCCGTATTCTGGCGCGTACCAATGTGAGTCATTGGTTATAGCAACGAGTTTTTCTGCGTGGCATTGGCTGATGAGCAAGCGATCAAAGGGATCGCTATGCGCGCGTGGTAACTTGTAAACTCCGGCGGCATGGCGGTAGTTGATGTTGAGTATCGTGAAGCCGCTACTTTCCAGTTTTTGTTCCAATCCAGATTCTAACAGATCTGGTAATTTGATTTTACCAAGGCCGGCTTTGATCGCAATTTCCCAAATGCTCACGGTGCTGACGAAAACCTCATTGCTTGGATCTTCGATAGCGATGGCTGCGGTTTCAGAAAGCTCCGCGTCATTGCGAAGAAACCAGAGCAAGGTACAAGTATCGAGCAGCAGTCTCATTGGTATTCTGCGAAGTCTTTGAGTGGTTCATTGAAATCGGGTGGAACGGGTCCGAATGCCTTTTTCATCATTCCGCGTTTACGTTGCGGAACGGATGTTGCGCATGGGCGAAGCTCAGCCATACGTTGACCGTTACGGGTGATCACAAAAATTTCACCCGCAGCGGCCTCGCGCAGGATTTCGGAGAATTTGGATTTGGCCTCATAGGAAGCGATGGTCTTCATGGAAATATAATAAATTAACCGGTCAGACCGGTCAACTTTTTTTTGGCCTTTTTGCTCAATCAATGGCTCACTCTTTCTCAGATGGCGTGATCATTTCGATCCACTTTTTTTTATCTGTAGTGACGCAGGGTATGGAGCCTTTGATGAGTTTGCTGGTTTTTTCATCCCAGACAAATTCGCATTTAAGTTCGTTGTAATTCGGATTGCTTGGGATGGGTTTGGATTCCACCCAGCCGGCTGCTTTGCGAAAGCCCGAAAATTTTTCAAGTTGGCTGTTTTCCATTCCGAATGAAACGATCAATGGCTTTTTTGCTGTCGGTTGTTGCGCGAGGATGAGGGCGAAAATGTTAGCGGCTAAAGCTTCCTGATCGCCGTATTGGTAGCCCACGTCTACCTCGGTTGAGGTTTCGTTATGAGCAACTCTTATGCTCCTTGCTCCAGGTTGATTAATGAATGTATTCGCATTTCGTAAGCCTTCTATGCCCCAGGCCGAATAAATCATATTGGCCGAGTAATTGTTTAATTCGAGGAAATCCTCTGGATTCTCACCGTTACCCCAAACCGGCATGATATACCAACCCGTATCTCCATCCCCGACGTTCTCTGTAACAATCAGCGCCGGAGATAGAGGTTTGAATGATTTGTTTACCTTGGTTCCTGGTAAAATCACCCAAGCAATTCCACGGGCATCTTCTTCGATGGTTGTGCCGCCGATATTTGAAGTGGCTGTGATTTTCTTATCCTCATCCGGCTGGCTAATATATTTTCCGGAGTATTTCTTTTCTAACAATTTATCATCCTCAGATTCCGCGACGACATTGATTTCAAATGGGCTCTCTGGGCTGCTGCCTACGCTGCGAATCAAACACCAGATGGTGGCAGCTAGAACCTGTTCTTTGGAGTAGGGGCTGTAGGCGGGCGGTTTCCATTCATTGAGTCGTAGGGTAACTGGCGCGACGAGGATTTGGCTTGAGTCTGGGATTTTCATCGAAATGCCGAAGACCGCGGCTAAATTTTGATCCAGCTCGGACCCGTTTTTCCATTTCATCGCGCCTTGCGGAGAGGGTCGGGATTCGACAATTTTATAGTGAATTCCGTAATCATAATTGCTGATCACACCTACCCGTCCAAGAGGAATTCTGCTAGGATCTGAGTGGGCTACGAGGTTTACCGGTTGCTCAACGGTTGAAATTCCGACAGAGGTGGCTAAACACGGGGTAAAGCCCGTTAATAAGTAAGCTGCGATAAGGTAAATGGGACGGAGGGATTTCATATTTACATAGAATTAGTATCCAACCGCTCATGACGCGGCAACTTTTATGAGCGCTTTGAGGTCATTTTAAAACAGAATGAGCGCGACTGGAGTCACGCGGTCCGGTAGGCAGCTACTTTGGTGTTGCGTGGGTGTGTTGGATGGATAATTTGGCGGGACCATGATCGTTTCACCGAAAATTCGCGGCTTTATTTGCACCACTGCGCATCCGGAAGGGTGTGCGAAACACGTTGAAGAACAGATCGCGGTCGTGAAAAGGGGAGGTCTGATGGCAAACGGTCCGAAGAAAGTTTTAGTGATCGGCTCCTCCACCGGTTACGGCCTGTCCTCGCGCATCGCCGCCGCCTTTGGAGCGAACGCCGCGACCATCGGGGTGTTTTTTGAAAGGCCCGGTTCGGAGGATAAAACCGCGACTGCGGGCTGGTATAACACCGTGGCGTTCGAACGTCAGGCGAAAGAGGCCGGCTTGTATGCGAGATCGTTCAACGGTGATGCGTTTTCCGATGAGATGAAGCTCGAAGTGATTCAAGCGGTCAAAGAAGATCTCGGGCAGGTGGATCTTGTCATCTACAGTTTGGCATCGCCGCGCCGCACCGATCCGAAAACGGGAGAGGTCTACAAATCCGTTTTGAAACCGATTGGCGAGGTCTATACCAACAAAACCCTCAACACCACCACGGGCTCGGTGGACGAAGTGACGATCGATCCTGCGGAAGGCGACGACATTGAGCAGACGGTGAAAGTCATGGGTGGTGAGGATTGGGAAATGTGGATCGATACCCTCAAAGCGGCGGGAGTCCTTTCCGAAGGGGTGCGCACGGTTTCCTACTCCTATATCGGACCTGAGGTCACATGGCCGATTTACAAGAACGGCACGATTGGGAAAGCGAAAGAGGATCTTGAAAAAGTCCAGCGCTCTCTGGATGCGAAGCTGGCGAGCATTTCCGGAAAAGCATGGGTCTCGGTGAATAAGGCTTTGGTCACCCAGGCGAGCTCGGCGATTCCTGTCGTGCCGCTTTACATTTCCCTGCTCTACAAAGTCATGAAAGCAGCGGGTAATCACGAGGATACCATCGAGCAGATGGATCGTCTGTTGCGTGATCGCCTGTATGATGGCCACCCGCAAGCCGATAATGCGGGACGTATTCGGGTGGATGACTGGGAAATGCTGCCTGAGATTCAAGAGCTGGTCGCCAAGCGCTGGCTTGAGGTGAATACGGAAAACCTGTCCGAACTTGCCGATTTCGAGGGTTATCAATCAAGCTTCCTTCGTTTGTTCGGTTTCGGTTTGGAAGGCGTTGATTATACGAAAGACAGTGACATCGCGGTCTGTGTTCCATCGCTTGCCTGAAGTTTCACGGGTTGGAAACATCCAATCGCGAAAAAGCGCGCATGAAGATCGGGTTTTCTGGACCCAGATCTCGTATCGGCCGAGTGCGAGCAGGCCAGGCTCCTCCGTGGCTTTTCTGTTGCCATGATGGAACTTTTGGCAAGAGTGTGCCGCATGATCAGTATTGAAGTTGTCGGGAGTGTGGTCTCCAAATGGGGTGAAGGCCCGATTTGGTGGGAGGGCACGTTGTATTACGTCGATATCGAGGGAAAGAAAGTCCATGGTTATCATCCTGAGACGGGAGCGGAGCAAAGCTGGGACGTTGGTCGGCGCGTCGGGACTGTGGTCCCGAGAAGCAGGGGCGGGCTGGTGATCGCCGGAGATGATGGATTTCTATTTCTGGATACCCAAACGGGTGCTTTGGTCCCCATCGACGATCCGGAACCTGACAAAGCGGATAACCGGTTCAACGATGGCAAGTGCTCGCCTGACGGCAGGTTTTTCGCAGGGACGATCAGTTTGACAAAAAAGGCGGGGGATGCGCGCTTGTATCGCCTCGATCCCGACTTGAGTTTGCATGAGGCATTTGGTCCAGTGACGAATTCGAACGGCATCGTTTGGACTCGGGATGGGAAAACCGTCTATTACATCGATACCCCGCGCAAAGAGGTTTTGGCTTTCGATTATGACGATGGGGACTTGGAAAACCCGCGATCCGTGGTTTCGACCCAATCGTATGATTCCTCGCCGGACGGCATGGCGATTGATGAGGACGGCAATCTATGGATCGCGTTTTGCCATGGGGCTTGCGTGACGTGTTTCGATCCGCGCACGGGCGTGGAGTTGCGAAAAATCGATCTTCCTTGTTTGGAGACGACCGCATGCGCATTCGGCGGGCCGAACCTGAGCGATCTGTATGTGACGACCGGAATCCACAAGTCCGAAGTGGAAGAATATGCCGGGCGGCTTTTGAGAATCCGCGGTTTGGGCGTGAAGGGACTCCCGGCAAACGCGTTCCGGGGCTGAAGGGAATTCATCATGAGATTGATTCTTGCTTCCGGTTCACCCAGGCGCAGCGAATTGCTTGCCGCGGCGGGTATAGGGTTCGAGGTGATTCCGTCGCCTGCGGAGGAGATTCATGATTCGAGTCTCGGCATGGCTGGGCTCTGTGAGGAGAACGCGCGGCTCAAAGCCATTGCCGTTTTCAGCCTTCATCCGGATGCGGTGGTGATCGGGGCGGATACTTTGGTGTTCCTGGATGGGGAGCCGCTCGGCAAACCCAAAGACATGGCGGAGGCAGAAGTCATGTTGCGTCGATTATCGGGAAAGATGAACCGGGTATGCACGGGTGTCTGTATCCTCGGTCCGGGCGAGAATGTGACTCTGCTACATGTTGTGACGGATGTCTTTTTCCGGGTCATTGATGACGAAACGCTGTTTGCCTATTTGGCTCAGACCCATCCGCTCGATAAGGCCGGGGCTTATGGGATCCAGGATCGGGGTGAAATGATCATTGAACGCATCGAAGGGTCCTATGACAACGTCATGGGTCTTCCGGTGGAGCAGGTTTTGCAAGCATTGGATTTGAGGAGGGCGGACACTCTTGTCCGCTGAAGGTCATGAAAGTGCATAGGAATGTCCACTCTCCTTATTTCAGTTACACAGGAATCGGGTTGCCGATTGTAGGAAGATAGGTGAATAATCCCCGCATGTCTCTGCCAAGGCGATACCCGCTGATCTTCAATCCGAGTGCCCGCAGTCAAAAGGGCGCGCGGACGAGGCAGTTTTTGATGAGGCATGCGCACCGGTTCGCGCTTTATGCCACCAACAGTGGCAGTGAGGCCACCGAGCTTGCAAAAAAATTTGCCGATGACGGTGAGCCGGTGGTGATTGCCGCCGGTGGCGACGGCACTTTGAACGCCGTCGTTTCGGGTCTTGCGGGAAGCTCAACGGCCATCGGCGTGATGCCGGCGGGAACGATGAATGTGTTCGCTCGTGAACTCGGGATTCCCTCGAACAGCTTGGACAAGGCTTTGGAAGTGATCGACAGGGGAGTGATCCGCGAGATCGATTTGTTTTCCGCAAATGACGCGCCTTTCGTGCAAATGGCCGGTGTGGGATTTGATGCGATGGTGATTGAGGAAACCAAATGGGAGATGAAAAAGCTGTTGGGACCGCTCGCCTATCTTTTGGCTGCGGTGAAAGTGCTGGGCGAAAAACCGCCTGTCTTGGAAATCGAGAGTTGTGACGGACGCCGCGAGCAAGGTGTGGCCGTGCTCTGCGGAAACGGAGCGCTTTATGGCGGGCAGTTCAAACTGTTCAGAAAAGCAAGCAACCTGGACTCCAAGCTGGATGTGATCGTTTTCAAGGAATCGGGTTACCGGTTTGTGTTGGATGCCTTGCATGGAATGGCTCAGGGTGGAATCGATCTGGCGGCATCGACCGTTTATTTCCAATCGGAAGCGGTCACCGTCACCTCCGCAACTGCTGTTCCGGTTGAAATCGATGGCGAGTTGTTAGGCCGGTTCAATGAAATACGCTTCCGGGAAACCGCCACTCGGCTCCGCGTCCTGGCTCCCGAGCCTCCATGTGGAGCTCCTGTCACGGATAGCGAGAAGTCGGTCTTGCAAAGCCCGCCCGGAGGATACGAAACTGCCGCTTTCGAAACAAGGTGAGAGAGAAAGTGAAATTCATGCGGTCTGTCTGGCTCAGAAGAATCATCATCACGGGATTTGCGTGTGTTTTTTCCGCTCTGGCATTTGTCGCCTATGCTTATTGCTCCGCGAGTTGGGCGTCCCGTGGGAAACTTTTCAAGGATGTTGTTAAACTCCCTCCAGCCAAGGTGGGCTTGGTTTTCGGAACCTCGGACCGTTACAAGGGAAGGGAGAACAAGTATTTTCGTTATCGGATCAATGCAGCGGTTGAAGTTTGGAACGCGGGCAAAGTGGAGACCCTTATTGTATCAGGTGACAACCGTAGTGAGTATTACAACGAGCCGCAAAAAATGCGTGTGGCGTTGATCGAAGCGGGTGTTCCCAAAGAGCGCATCGTCTGCGATTACGCGGGTCTCCGCACGCTCGATTCGGTGGTAAGGGCAAAGAAAATATTCGGCGCGAACACGATTCTTGTGATCAGTCAGCCGTTTCAGAATGAGCGTGCGATCTATCTGGCCAAGGCACACGGAATGAAAGCCTATGGCTATAACGCGCAGGATGTGCAATTTGAAGCAGGCTTCAAAACCCAGATACGCGAAATCGGGGCTCGGGTGAAGATGTGGTTGGATGTGAATTTTCTGGATACCAAACCGACGCATCTCGGAGACAAGGTCGAGTTGCCGGAGTGAATGGTTAGAGAAGGTAGTCCTCAGCCCTCCGCTCTCTTTGCTTGCGGAATTTCCCGGATGGGTTTACAGGGTGCTCGCTGACTGCCAGCCCATCACCCATACCCATTATGTCTGAATTTTTGACTGTCTCCCGTGAAGCCCATGACTCGCTTGTCATCGCCGCTTACAAATCCCGTGGTTTTACCGATGAGGAGGCCGTGCTCGGAACCAAACTGGCGGGTGAGGCGGCGCGTCACGGGATACGCACTCATCACGCACTCAAGGCCCTCCATCTCGATCACTTGTTCGGCTCTGCGACCGGCGGCTGTGTTCCGGGTGCGGAGATTGAAGTGTTGCCATCCCGTTTTCCTGCTTCCGAAATTTGGAATGCCAACAAAAAGCTCGGGCAGGCGGTTGCCTACCGTGCGATCGACCGCGCGATCGAACTCGCGGATCAATACGGTATCGCTCAGATCGCCGTGGACAATTCCTTCCATTATCTTTGGGGTGGCGGTTATGTGATGGAAGCTGCGGAGCGTGGCTACTTTGCCTATACCAACTGCACATCCACCTTGGCGGAAGTGGTGCCGTTCGGTGGAAAATTCCCGACGCTTGGCACCAATCCCCATTCATGGGGGATTCCTTCACAACAAGCCAACGGCTTTCCCATCGTCATGGACTGGGCGACATCGACCGTGGCGATGGGTCGCGTGCAAGCGCTCAAACGCGAGGGCAAGCCTCTTCCTCCAGGCGCGGCGGTGGATAAGAACGGTCAGCCCACTCTTGATCCTCACGAGGTCGCGGCCTTGCTGCCTTTCGGAGGTCACAAAGGTTACGGAATGTCTTTATTGAACGAAATTTTCGGCGGTCTGATTGGCGGATCCATCCCCACCATCCGCGGTCGCCAGGTTGCAGATCAGGAGGAAAAGACGACGACGGTGTTCTATTTCCACGTGATCCATCCTGAGGCGCTTTCCGGTAGAAATTTTGCCAAAGGCCGCAGTCAGATTGAAAATCTCAAAGCGGTGCTCGATGATGTTCTCGGTCACGGCAACGAGAACGCGATGCTTCCGGGACAGATCGAAGCGAACGCCCGCAAAGCATCCGATGCGGCAGGTGGTTTGCATTTTACCGCAGCTGAGATCGCCGAGTTCAACGAACTTGCCCGAGAACTCGGTTTGGCCGAGTTGGTTGGGAAGTGAGAATTTAAATAAGGAGAGTGGACATTCCTGTCCACTCTTCTGATTTGGTTTTAACTGCGCGGACAGGAATGTCCGCCCTCCTTATCAATCGTTCGAGCGGCCTTGATAGGTGCCATCCTCGGTTTTTACGATGATGCGCTCGCCTTGATTGATGAAAAGCGGCACGTTGACATTCAGACCGGTTTCCATTGTGGCGGGTTTGTAAACATTGTTTGCGGAATCGCCTTTCACGCCCTCGGAGGACTCCGCAACGGTCATGACCATGGTGAGCGGCAGTTCGATGCTGACCACGAGGCCATCGGCGATAAGGAGGGTGTAGAGCTGGCCATCGATCAGGTAGTTTTTCATGCTGTCGATGAGGTCTTCATAGACGACCATGTCATCGTAGGTTTCCGGGTGTAGAAAGTGATAGCCCTCGGTGTCCTTGTAGGAATATTCGTGAGCGATTTTTTCCAAGTGAACCCCTTCGAGGGAGTCGTTCGATGTCAGACGGAGATTCGAAACTTTTTTGGAAGCAACGCTACGGATCGACATCTGGACATAAGAAGCCATCCGGGGAGGGGTTTTGAGTTCGTGTTCGATAACGACGCAGACTTCGTTGTTGTGACGGACGGCATGTCCCTTGCGGAGGTTGATTACGTTGACGCTGGCCATAATTGTGTGGGCTTTCGGTAAGGGGTTGGACGCAGCTTGGCAAGGGATTTCCAAGTGGCGGCGGATTTAATCCGCCATGCCTATCCTCTAATTCTCGGGCGTGATAGGGCTCATCGCGCCATTTTTGACAGGGAGGGAGGAGATTTTATGAGAAGAGGAGATAAATATCGGCGAAAAAACTGATAATGCCCTTGCGGGAGTGGGGGGTTTGGGTGCTTATTCGCTGCGCGCGAACGTATGAGTATTTCCACCGAATATGAGTCTCCGGATACGCTGGGCAAAGCAGCCAAAGCGGTCGAATCCTATCATGAGCAAACTGACGATCTGGTTGGTGAGCGAATGGTATTGAACATGGGTCCGTCCCATCCCGCCACTCACGGTGTGCTGCGATTGATCTTGGAGCTCGATGGCGAGGTGATTCATTCTGCGGATCCGGATGTGGGCTTCCTGCATCGGGGTGATGAAAAAATCGCGGAGAACATGCATTACAACCAGTTTGTTCCTTACACGGACCGGTTGGATTATCTCGCACCTCTTGCCAACAACGTGGCCTACGCTTGCGCGGTTGAGAAACTGATGGGCTGGGAACTGCCGCCGCGCGGTCAGGCTTTGCGGGTGCTGTGCTGTGAGCTCGCTCGCATTTCCGCGCACATGCTCGGAGTCGGTGTCTGCGCGATGGATGTGGGCGCGATGACGGTTTTCCTCTACACTTTCACGGAGCGCGAAAAAGTTTACAACCTCTGCGAGCAACTCACGGGCGCGCGTTTCACGACCTCTTACACCCGCGTCGGTGGACAAGTGCGTGACATGCCTCCAGGCTTTGATGCGGCTGTCAGAACTTTCCTCACCGAATGTGAGGTGACAATCGGCGAAATTTCCAAGCTGCTAGATAACAACAAGATTTTCCGCGATCGCATGGTCGACATCGGGGTGATCAGCCGTGAAACGGCGATTTCCTTCGGAATGACCGGTCCTAACTTGCGTGCTTCGGGAGTGGACAGGGATTTGCGCAAAAACAGTCCGTATCTGGGTTACGAGAAATATGATTTCGATATTCCGATCGCCGAGGAGGGGGATTGCTATGCCCGCTATCTGATCCGGATGGAGGAGATGCGTCAGTCGATCCGGATTTGCCGCCAAGTGTTGGACAACATGCCGGATGGACCGGTGAATGTGGCGGATTCGAAAGGGATGCTTCCGAACAAAGAGCGGGTCATGATGTCGATGGAGGAGTTGATTCACCATTTCATTATCGCGACCCAGGGTATCAACGCACCCGAGGGCGAGGTTTATTTCGCAGCGGAGAATCCGAAAGGTGAACTTGGATTTTACATTCATTCCAAAGGCGGCGGAGTGCCGAACCGCCTGAAAATCCGCAGCCCCTCGTATTGCAATCTTTCGATCGTTTCCAAGCTGCTTCCGGGTCACATGGTTTCCGATATTCCGGCGATTTTAGGTTCGCTGGATTTCGTGATGGGCGAGTGTGACAGATAAGCCATTAATCCCGATATGATGAAAACGACCCTTACGGTTTTAATCTCTTTAGCGCTGGCGCTTCCTTCTACTGCGGCGTTCGCAACATGGACGAACAAGGAAGGTAAATCGGTTGAGATGGAGTTGGTGGAAGTTACCGCTGAAGGCGAGGAAACGGTCGGCGTGTTTGTGATGCGGAATGGCAAAAAAGCCACCATCAAGAAGTCCTCGCTCAGTGAAGAGAGCGCCAAGCAGTTCGATCTGCTGGCCCCAAGTTCCAGTGTCTTTGATGACGTTATGAATGGGAATTTGGTGATTCTGGATGGGGAAAAATTCAAGGATCACAAGCTGAACCAAAAGCCGAAGAAATATTATGTTTTTTATTACACAGCTTCATGGTGTGGCCCTTGTAAGGTATTTACTCCTGAACTCATCAAGTTTTACAATGAGCTTAAGAACGAAAATTTCGAAATTGTTTTGATCAGTTCGGATAGCGATCAGAAATCCATGGAAAGTTATGCGGCAAAAAACAAAATGCCCTGGCCTCAATTGAAATTTTCCAAGCTCACGACTTTCAAAACGAAATTCAACCACGGTGTCA
>JBIKNX010000015.1:0-21936 GCA_044358435.1 Luteolibacter sp. | reverse complement strand
CGCATCTGCTTGAAGAAGCGCCGCCACGTTACTATGAGCGGATTCGTCGTTCCGTTGCCACGTTTCTGGGCATCTCCGCCACCAGCCATACCCGTGATGAAGGCTGGGAGTTCATGCAACTCGGGCGCCACCTCGAACGCGCCGATAAAACCACCCGCTTCCTAGATACCACTTCCTATCTTCCGGACGACGGTCAAGGCGGCATCGGCGCGCCCGGCATGCTCCACTGGACCGCGATCCTCGGTTCCTGCGGAGCGCTGGGGGCATTTCGCTCCGCACATCATCGCTTTGATGTCGAAGGCGCGCTCAGCTTTCTGGTGTTCTCCCGGAATTTCCCACGCTCGGTTCGTTACTGCGCGGATCGGGTGGACGAATGCATTCACCTGATTTCCGGTAGTCCACGCGGTGGTTTCCTCAACGAGGCGGAGCGCGTCAGCGGCAGGCTTCTCGCGGACTTGAACTACGGCAATGCGGAAGAAGCGCTGGCGCTCGGCCTCCATCCTTACCTTGATGGATTGCAGGTGCGCTTTAACCGGATTGGCGAACTCATCTTCGAGACATTTGTTCTCATGCCGGAGATGTTCGAGTCCCAGCGCAGCATGCAGCAACGCGGACACGATGCCCTGACCGCTTGGCAGGAACAACAGCAACAGCAATAAAGGATGAGGGTTGCCCGATTGGCCAGATCATCCATGATCCAAGCCGCCACATGAAGCTTTCCGTCGTACATCGCACCATCTTCCATTACGGGGGAGCTGTCACTGACAGCGTGAACGAGCTACACCTTGAGCCGCGCACCTTTCCGTTTCAAAAAACTCTCTCCTCTCTGATTCGCGTGCTGCCGGCCACGCGCATGAGCAAATTCCAGGATCTTTTTCAAAACACGACCCACCACTTCGAGATTCAAAGACCCCACCAACATCTCGAAATCGAGAGCAGGATACGCGTTCACAACCTGCCGCTCGAAATTCCGGATGAGGCAAAAACCGCGACCAAAGAGGTTTACCGAACCAACGCGGTGCGCGATCGCAGCTGGCCCTATCTGAACGAAAGCGCGCGTGTGGTTTTCCGCCCGGAAATCTGGCGCCAAGCCGTTGACATCACCTTCGGTCACGAGGCGTATTTCGATAAGGCGACCCGGATCATGAATTGGATTCACTCGGAGTTCAGTTACGAACCCGGCAGCACCGATGTCACCACCCATCTCGATCAATGTTTTGCGGAGAAACGCGGTGTTTGCCAGGATTTCACCCACGTGATGCTCGGACTTTGCCGTGCTGCGGGAATTCCCGCGCGCTACGCATCCGGCTATCTCTACAACGGACCGCGCGATCACCTCATCGGCGCCCAAGCCTCCCACGCATGGGCCGAGGTCTTTCTTCCTGTGGTCGGCTGGATCGGCTTCGATCCCACCAATAACACCCTTGCCGATGCCCGTTATGTGAAAGTGGCGGTCGGTAGAGACTACGAGGACGTCGCCCCCATCCGCGGCACCTACCGCGGATCCGCTCACTGCCAGATGGAAGTCGATGTGCTGGTGGAGGCGATTTGAAAGTGGCGGTCAGCACATATTTTCATTGAATAAAAACCATAAAACCATATTTTAACCCATATGAAGACAACTCTAGAATTGCCTGACGAACTCTTCACCGAGGCCAAGGCGATGGCCGCGAGGCGTAGAACGACTCTAAAAGCCTTATTTACACGGGCTTTGGAGAAGGAATTACGCGGGCAGACTTCTCAGATGACCGTGCCGGGTCGGGTGATAAAAGATTCGAGCGGATGGCCGGTATTGCAGCGCGAAAGAACGCCGAAAACTCCCGTGACAGAATCTTTCATTCGCGAATTACGGGATGAAGAAGGCATTTAAACCATGGCCTATCTTTTAGACTTCAACGTGCTGATCGCCCGAGTCGATCCTTGGCACGAGCATCATGAGCGAGCGAAAACTTGGCTGAATGCGCGTCCAGATGCTGGAGTCGTGACGTGTCCGTTAACGGAAAATGGCTTCCTACGCATCTATGGTCATCCATCTTACCCAAATGGCCCGGGCAGCCCAGGAGTAGCCCTGGAAGAACTGCGCATGATCCGCTCATTGCCCACCCACCAATTTATCACCGAGTCCCTTAGTATCGACGATCCCGACTCATTCCATTCACTGGAAAATATCGGTCCACGCCAAATCACTGATCTCTATCTCCTCGCTCTGGCTGCGAAACAGAAAATGTCTTTTGTGACTTTCGACGCAAGCATCGCCGCAGATCGGGTAGTTGGAGGCCCCGCTGCGCTGGTTGTTATTTGATAAACTCATCCCCACCCTACGGGAAAAAGGCTTGCACAGCCGCATTTCCCGCCCTACCTCAAGCGCATGGCTAACGAAACTACGTTGATTCTTTTCAAACCTGACGCGATCACCAAAAACCTCACGGGTGAGGTTTTGGCCCGCTTTGCGAAAGAAGGATTTGTGATCCGCGGGATCAAAATGATGACCCTCAGCGATGAAATCCTCGCCGAGCACTACGCCCATATCGCCGCCATGCCGTTTTTCCCTTCCGTGCGGGGTTTCATGCAGGAAACCCCAGTGATCGCCCTTGCTCTTGAAGGAGATAACGTCATTTCCCGCGTCCGCGATCTCCTCGGACCCACCGATTCCACCACCGCCGCCGCCGGCACGATCCGCGGTGACTTCGGCGACAAATCCGGTGACTCAAAAATGCGTAACGTCTGCCACGCCTCCGACTCCCCGGAAGCCGCCGCTGCGGAAATCAAACGCTTCTTCAAAGACGGCGAGATTTTCGCTTACTAGGAACAGGCTTGGTAGGGTCGTTTTGATAAAACGACCGCCATTTACGCCAGGAACCATCCCAACGGATCGGTCATTTCATCGAAATGACCCTACCGTTTCCAACACGGGCTTGTTCTGAAAAATCGGAATCAGGCCCGTATTTTCGAATAGGCACGAAGGTAGCCCACGCACTGGGCGATCTCAGGCAGATTGGATTTCCAGTTGTGCTCGTATTCGATCGAAACGTTGCCTTTGAAACCTTGTTTACGGACCTCATCGAGGATGGCGACGTTGTCGATGACACCGGTTCCGAATGGGCGATCATGCGACCATTTATCGATGGATTCACGGTCTTTCATGTGAAACGAACGCACGCGTGGTGCGATTTTTTTGATCACTTCCAGGGGATTGAGTCCGCTTGTCGCCCAGTGGCCGACGTCCGCGCAGATGCCGACGTTCGCATGGCGATCTTTCACGGAGTTGAACACGAAGTCCGGGTCCCACATCTTGTAGCTCGGCTTCTTCGGATGGTTGTGGAAACCGACCTTGATGTCATACTCCGCAGCGAGCTTTTCGATCAGATCGATCGAATCGATACTCTCCGTGTTGATGCTGTATAATCCGAGTTTTTTACCCAACTCAAAAATCGCGCGGGCTTTGGCTTCATCGTTGGGAATCGGAATCACTCCCAGGCTTTGCGCCGATATATGGTTTGCCTTGATGTGTTCGATGAGCGCCTGGAGCTTGTCTTCGGGCATGCCCGGCTCAAGCTTCGCATCGCCGTGATCACCGCCGAGTTTATGGCCCGAAAACAATTCGACTCCACCCGCTCCCGCAGCCGCCGCCATCTGAATCGCTTCAAACAGGGAAAATTCTTTCAGAGACCAGCATTGCACGGTGATTCCGAATCCTGCCGCCGTTACCGCTTCCTGCGGTATGGGTGCGCCTTTGGAGCGGAGGGCCAACAACACGGACGCGGCAGGAATCATGGTAAATAGGGAACGGCGTTTCATAATGTGGGCAAACGCTACCAGAGCCCGATGGGGTATCAATCCCCGATTGCGGGGAAATTGGGGGGGATTTCCACGGGGAGCATGAGAATCCTCGTGGATGAAGGTGTGATATTCAGACAGGCGAAAACATCTGCGTTGAAATTCCGCCTCTTCAACCATCTTCCCTATTCAACTCAGATCTTGTCGCTTTTCTTACTGTTACATCTGCGGCACAGGAGTTGAACATTTTGGACGGTGTTACTACCTCCTTTAGATACAGGAATAACGTGATCGAACTCAAGATAGTCTTTTGCGCCACATTCGACACAAGTTCCGCCATCTCTTATCCAAACCGCGTTACTGACTTGTTTGGAAATCCGCCGGCGATCCTGAGTTGTGTCATCCGTGGCAGCGGAAACGGTTCGATTGTTAAGCCTGATTAAACAGAGAGCCAATGCGGCAGGAACTTCCGCATCAACAATCTCCAAATCGATCTTACCCTTAACGGATGTGATGATCAAATGAGTGCCGAAGCCGATCATTTCACGAACACGTCCAAGCGATATGCTGAAACCTGCTTTGTCAGAAACGTATTCAACACGTATGTTCGTTATCCAAAGTTTCCCCTCGGAAACCAGAGCGTCATCTCGGTATAGCCTCGTATCTTGGCACAGATAAACGGCTTCGCCGCTTTGTATCCATGCTGGGTTGAGTGACAAAATGGGAGGCAACTTATTATGAACTAAGCTATGGAGCAACCGTATGCGGCGAATGGTATGTTTGACCTCGCGTTTGATCTCATGTCCCATTCTGAATAATTTGAGATACTTGAGTATTTTATCCTCCTCAATCTGATCGATATGGTTATCCGCAGATACGTCAGCTAGCAGATGTCGGATAACCTGTTCCGCAAGCGGTTGGCATTCCTTAATCACCTCTTCCCAATCAGCCCCTGTTTCTGCAACCATTTGCTCCAGCACCGCGACCTCTTGATCATCTAAATTGCCATCTGCGATCATCGCCGCTAGCGCTTTGGAAAATCTATTTTTAAGTGTGGCCTTACGATAACTTTTTGCCGCAAAACCTGCCATAGCAGCTCCAGCTTTTACCAATAAGCCTGAGGCTGTTCCGACAGCGTTTTTAACGGTATTTTCAAAATCAGGTTTGCCGGCAGCATCGGGAAACAGAGATGTGACTGGAATCCACTCGGTTAACCCTTCGTGCCATGCCCACGCATCCCTGCCTATTGTTCCTGAGCGAATAGCATTCGCCACTTCATCGAGAGAAGTAGCGGAATAACGCTGTCCGTCGGAATTTTCCAATGTGTAGATCATAATAATGACTTGGTATCGCCTAAGATTTTATATTGCTAGAAATTTCATTCTCAGCCCTCCAAGCCACCAGCGCCCCGCACAAATCTCCCAGCGCGCAGCCGACGGATTTGAAGAGGGTGATTTCTTCAGGGCTCCGGCGGGCGGGTTGGGTGGCGCGGCAGAGATCGGCGAGTTGGCCTTTGACTTGGTCTAACGAAAACACGCCTTCGGCAACGGGGATCAGAATTTCACCTGCTTCGCGGAAACAGTTTTCCCTGCTATCGACATACACACTGGATTTCGTGACGAGTTCGGTATCACATTCGCGTTTGTCTTTGTGGTGGTTGCCGATGAAATCGGTGTGGGTACCGGGCCTGATCCACGCTCCTTTGACGAGGACCTCCGTGCTGCCTGTCGCGGAGACAACGATGTCTGCCCGGGCGCACGAGGCTGGCAGATCGCTGGCGATCTCAAACATGATATTGGGAAATTCCACCGACATTTTTTGGCGGAGCGATTCGGCTTTTTCAGAAGAACGGCCCCAAAGGATGATCCGCTTCAGAGGTCGCACGCTGAGGTGCGCACGAATGAGGAACGGCGCGAGTTTTCCGGTTCCCAACAAAAGCAAGGTTTCCGAATCTTCACGCGAGAGCAGCCGCGAGGCGAGCGCCGAAACCCCCGCCGTCCGCCAACAAGTCACGCTGACCCCATCGATCAACGCGAGCGGCGTGCCCTGCTTGCGATCGAACAACAGGATCTGCGAGTAGAGTGTTTGGGCGGGCGCTTGGTTGTGAGGAAAATAGGTGAACGCTTTTTGCGCGATTACTTCATCGTTCCAGCTCGGCAACATCACAAACGCATCGTGCGAACCCGAGGCGGGATCCAGCAACAACACCTGGCGCGGCGGCATGGTATGTGGGGCGGCAAAGGTTTGGCGTAAGGATTCGACAAATTCAGGGTAATGCAGTGAGGCATGGACTTGCTCGGCGGAGATCAGTTTCAGGCTCATGTTCGGAAGACTTTGGAGCGAAAGCGATGCTTTGCCAAGTCGTGAGAAATGGTGAATGAACCATGAAAAACACCAAGCACACGAAAGTAAGAAGGATTATTCTAATCAGTATACATCGGTTTCATCTGAAGATTCCGTGTATTCCGTGCACTCAGTGGTTTTGAATTTTTTACCACGGAATGCACGGAGTTCACGGAATGAAGATCAAATCCAAAGCCAGTATCCCATCAGCTTGCATTTGTCCCCGTGAAGCTTAAAGATGCGCTCGTGTTTGAGACCAAGATCATAGAAGCAACCGACGACGGGATGAAGGAAGCGCAGAATGCGGCGGTCGAGCTGCTTCAGCGGGGCGAGGTAGTGGCGTTGCCGACCGAGACAGTCTATGGCTTGGCGGCGGATGCGTTCAATCCAGCGGCGGTGGCAAAAATTTTTGCGGCCAAAGAGCGTCCGGATTTTGATCCCTTGATCGTCCACATTGCCACGGTTCGGGATTTGGAAAGAGTGGCGATCGTGCCGGAGGAAATCCGCCAGCTAGTGAACCAACTCACCAACGAATTCTGGCCGGGTCCGCTGACCTTGATTTTACCCAAAACCCCCGAGGTTCCGGATCTGGTTACCAGCGGCTTGCCGACTGTTGGCGTGCGCCAGAGCGGGCATCCGATTTTCCGGGCGATCAACAAAGCCCTCGGAAATCCCATCGCCGCGCCGAGTGCGAATCGGTTCGGGCGCATTTCTCCCACTTCCGCCTCTGCGGTGATGAAAGAACTCGGCGGACGTATTCCCTTGATCGTCGATGCCGGAGCGTGCAACGAAGGACTTGAAAGCACGATCATCCGGATCGAACCCCGCGAGGGAAAGAAGCCGATTTTTCATCTCCACCGCGCCGGTCCGATCAGCAAGGAACAGTTGCAAAAATTCGGAAAAGTCCAAGCGGTGAAACCCGGCGACAAACTCCAGTCACCGGGTCAGTTGGAAAGCCACTACGCGCCGCTCACGCCCTTTCGCCTGATCGAGAAGCCCGGCGATTTCACACCTGAACTTGGGAAAAAATACGGCCTGCTCAGCTATACCGGCGAAGAAGGGGGCGAATTTGTGAGAATGCACCGCTGGGAAAACGTCGTCGCGCTCAGCCCCGGCAGCGGCAAACTCGCCGAAGCAGCGGTGCGCTTGTTTTATGTCATGCGTGAAATGGACGAAATGGGTCTCGATGAAATCATCGCCGAGCCCGTCAGCGAAGTCGGCCTCGGCGTTGCGATCATGGATCGGTTGAGAAGAGCGTCGGCAAGGTGATGAGTACTTGGTAGGGCGCCATCGCCGAGGGCGCCGCGCGAAGCAAAACGTAGTCGTCTCGAACTTGAAGTATCATATTCTTTCCCATTCCATGCGGCGCTCTCGGCGAGAGCGCCCTACCTTCCACACGGACTTTTACGAAAGAATCCCTTTAACCACTTTCGCGGGTTCGACGCCGGTGAGTTTGTAGTCGAGGCCTTGGAATTTTTTGGTGAAACGGTTGTGGTCGATGCCGAACCGCTCCAACAGGGTGGCGTGGAGATCATGGACGCTGACGACATCCTGAACGGCGGCGTAGCCGAGCTCGTCGGTGGCTCCGTGAAGGTGACCCGGCTTGATGCCCGCACCCGCCATCCAGACGGAGAAGGCTTTGATGTGATGATCGCGGCCAGAGCCTTGTCCCATGGGGGTGCGTCCGAACTCGCCGCCCCAGATGACCAGCGTATCCTCTAACATCCCGCGTTGTTTCAGGTCCTTGATGAGCGCGGCGGATGCTTGGTCGGTGAGATTCGCGCTGTAGGGCATTTGCTTTTCGATGTTGCCGTGATGATCCCAGCCACGATGGTAAAGCTGCACGAAACGCACACCTCGCTCCAACATGCGGCGGGCGAGCAGGCAGTTGGATGCGAACGAGCCGTCACCCGCTTCCTTAACCCCATACATGTCCAGAATATGCTGAGGCTCGCCTTTCATATCGGTTAGATCGGGCACGGATGACTGCATGCGGAACGCCATTTCATATTGGGCGATACGGGTTTCGATTTCCGGATCGTAATGATGATCGCGCAAGATGCCATTGAGGCGTTGCACCTCTTCGATCACTTGTCGCTGGGTGGACTGGCAAACGCCTTCCGGACTCCCGACATAGTGGACGGCATCACCTTTTGACTGAAACTGCACGCCTTGGAAGCGTGATGGCAGAAATCCTGCCGACCACTGACGGGATGAAATGGGTTGATCCGGAAAATTTCCCCGTGAAACCATGACAACATAGCCGGGCAGATTTTGGGTTTCCGTTCCCAATCCGTAAAGCAACCACGAGCCCATGCTGGGTCGGCCTTTCAGGATCGAACCGGAGTTCATGAAAGCATGTGCGGGATCGTGATTGATCTGCTCGGTGACCATGGAGCGAATCACACAGATCTCATCAGCAACCGATCCGATATGTGGAAAGAGATCCGAAATCTCGATGCCTGCTTTGCCGTATTTTTTGAAACCCGTGAACGAGCCGCGGGCGACGAGCTTGAGACCTTGAAGCTGGGCGAGCTGCTGTCCTTTGGTAAACGATTCCGGAAACTCTTTACCGTTGATGCGATTGAGCTCGGGCTTGGGATCGAACGATTCCAAATGCGACGGCCCACCCGCCATGCAGAGATGGATCACGCGCTTTGCCTTCGCAGGAAAATGCAAACCGCCTTGTTCAAAAATCCGCGGCATGGACATTCCCTCCGCAAACTGCGAAAGCGCAATGCCGCCCAATCCCGCGAAACTTCGTTTAAGGAAAGTCCTGCGCGACCAGTCGGTTTGGAGTGCTTGTTGGAAGTGGGAATGGTTCATGATGATCGGGTAAGAGAGGGAGTGATGGAGTGAGTGGGTGAGAGGGGGATTTTTTGTTGGGGCGGAATTGTCCATGAAGCAGGATATCTACGCTTCCGCCATGCCTCAGTGATATTAGCGGAAACCGATCGTGAAGAACGTCGGATCTGATCGATTAGAGAGTAGCGTTCCTCTTTTGGAAAAGCGCGACTTTCACGGAAAATCTCCATAGCAGCTGCGAAAGATTTTTTAAAAACCTCTAGTTCGGTATGTCGGTTGATTCTCATAGTGATTTCTCCCTATCTCTCCTTCTCCCCCTCACCCTCTCCTCTTCAGAATCTCGTGATCGTTTCATGCAGGTTGAGGATGACGCGGCAGAGTTGTTCCATCGCATCGGTTTTCGGATCTTCTTTGCGAAGTTTTTCCAAGAAGGCGATCAGGTTGGATTTTTCTTGAGCGCTTGGCTTTCTTGAAATTGCCAACAAATAGGCACGTTCGATTTTATCCGCATCGGTTCCTTGGTTGACTTCTCTATCGAGGCGTTTGGCAAGGGCTTTCGCCGACTCGACAAATGTCGGATCATTGAGAAGCGCGAGAGCTTGTTGGGGGGAGTTCGATTGGAAGCGATCAGCGGCACATTCCTCGCGAGAGGGAGCGTCAAAGGCGGCCATCATGGGATGGATGAAGGTGCGTTGCCAGTGAACATAAACCCCGCGGCGATATTGATCCGATCCGGTGGATGAAAGGTATTTTCGCTCGGGGAAATTGAGATTCTCCCAATAATTCTCCGCCTGATAAGGCAAAATCGAAGGACCGCCCGTTTCTTCCACGCGGAGCAAACCGGCAATGGCGAGGGCGTTGTCACGAACAAATTCCGCATCCAGACGGCGTGCCGATTGCTCCGAGAGCAGGCGGTTATCGGGATCGAGCTCGGCAAGTTCGGGATTCTTCGCAGAAGCTTGGCAATAGGTTTCGGAGGTCACCAAGAGCCGCACCATGTGCTTCACATCCCAGCCGGAGGTTTGGAATTCGGACGCCAGCCAATCGATGAGCAGCGGATGAGATGGCCACTGGCCCTGATTTCCCAAGTCGTCGAGAATGTTGGAGAAGCCCTTGCCAAAAAACTGCTTCCACAGGCGATTGCAAAAATGGCGGGAAGTCAGTGGATTTTCCGGAGCCAGCAACCAGTTCGCGAGATCCATGCGGCTGAGACGCTTGCCCGTCTTGGTCGTTCCTTTGTCGAGGAAGGCAGGGAAGGCTGGCTCCACTTTTTCCCCGGGATTCATCCAATCGCCCCGCGGCAGGATATGCCCTTGGGGAATTTTGTCAGGCGGCAGTGGCTGCGCAATCATCGAGTGAGCATATCCGGCATGGGCAGCGAGCATCTCGGTGCGTGCCTTCATATATTCGGGAGGAAGTTTGTCACTCGCTACCGTGGAGAGAACGAATGCAGCTGCCATTTCAGATGGACTGGAAGAATCATCTCGCAATGCTGACGCAAGCGCCGGCCGGTAGGCCGTTGGTTCGCCCGGGATCGGATCGGCGAACGGGCTTGCGCTTAAGCGAAATTTTCCGACATCGGATGAGGCGAGGGTAAGCGTCAGCGTGCTGTTGCCGTGCGATGAAATCGACTGCTTCAAATGATAATGCGCGTGATGCGGCAGGCTTGCGGCATCCGACGGCTCCTCAAAAACTGCGGGGGCGGACTGCCATGTTTCCTCAAGCAATGGCGACTGATTGCCGTGGGAATATTTTGCCGGAGTGCGCCGATCCGCCTGTTGATACGAGATGACGGCTTTTTGGCCATCGATGGAAAAAGTCGGGAGAATGATGAACTTTCCATCAGGTCGACGCCCAACGCGATTGCCGTTAGCCGCATCTGGCAACACTTCCAAACGCAGGGTCTTGATCGGGGTGGCCGCAGGAATGGTGTAGGTAACGGTGATCACATCTTTGGGGACCGGTTGGCCTGAGACCCGAATGGTCTTGTCGTCCGCTTGTGTGAGTTTGTCATTTGGCGCACCACTGCGGGTGATGGAAATAGCTTTCAATGGAAGCCACCCGTCTTGATTCGCCGTAATGAAAGCTGCCGCGGTCTTGCGCCATGCCTGAAGCTCTTCCGGCTTGCATGCCATACCTTTTACGGAGTCGACCGCCGCATCATGTGCCTTTTGCAAGCGCTTTTGAACGGCTGGGTTTTTGGCAAACAATTCGGGTGGAAAGGGTGTCTCGTTGTTAAAACCGGGAAGATCGGGGTTCGGCGTGTTATTGTAATTGGCATAAATCCCCCATTGACGGATATCGTTGAAGAATGCCGCAAGGGAATAGAAATCCCGCGTCGTGAACGGGTCGAACTTATGATCGTGGCACTCAGCACAACCCGTTGTCAGGCCGAGCCATGCTCCGCCGATCGCGCGCACTCGATCGCCGGCATACTTTGCAAGATACTCCTTTTCCTGAGCACCGCCTTCACGGGTCATGAGGTTGAGCCTTAGAAATCCGGTGGCGATTTTCTGCTCATCCGTTGGATTCGGCATCAGGTCACCGGCCAGTTGCTCACGTGTGAACTGATCAAACGGTTTGTTGGCATTGAAGGCGTTGATCACGTAATCCCGAAAAGGAAAAATGCGCGCATTCTGATCGCCGTGATAACCGACCGTATCCGCGTAACGCACCGCATCGAGCCATGACACCGCCATGCGCTCGCCATAACGCGGTGAGGCAAGCAGGCGCTCCACTTGCTTTTCATAGGCATCCGCGGACGCATCCGATAGAAAGGCTTGGAGCTCATCCGGCGTTGGGGGAAGACCGGTGAGATCCAGCGAAAGCCGGCGCAGCAGGGTCGCCTTATCGGCACGAGGTGCCGGCTTCAGGTCGTGCTCCTTCAAGTTGCTGCGAACCAAAGCATCAATCGGATTTTTGGCATCTGTGTCAGGAACGGCGGGTTTGACGATCTGCGCAAAAGCCCAGTGTTCCTGGTATTTCGCGCCTTGCTCAATCCAGCGGGTGATCAGCTTTTGCTCCACATCCGTGAGAGGCTTGTGAAAATCCGGAGGCGGCATGACATCGTCCTCGTCGGCAGTCATGATCCGCTGCCAAACGACACTTTTCTCTTTGTTGCCAGGTACAATGGCAAATTGTTTGGCATCGCTCTCGAGCGCTGCGTATGCGCCCTCTGCGATGTCGAGCCTGAGCTTCTCCTTGCGGGTGGTGGAGTCGAACCCGTGGCATGAAAAACATTTATCCGAGAGGATGGGCCGGATATGGGCGTTGAAACTGATGGTTTCCGGGATGCTGACCGAAGGATGTGTCGGCGATTGGGCAAGCGCGCGCGTGGCGGAGGGTTTGTTGTTTGCGAGCCATAGGGTCGCGCCGACCAAGGCGGAGAGACCGAGCGCGGAAAAAATCAAAATGGAGCGTTTGGGGAGAGACATGAGACTATCAAGATCGAGCTAGGTTCTGGGAATATATAACTACGGCACGAGCCATCGTCAAATTTCAAAATATCCTGATGCCCGCGGAAAGGCGTATCCTCAACACAATCCGACCTTACAGGGATTGTCCGGCCACGACAATCCTTGCAAGCGGGAGAAATTGCGGAATTTGGGGCGGATCGTTATTTTTTCGCATCGCTGCCGGAAAATGGCAGCTTCGATTTTGCGACATCGATGTAGCCACCGAGTTCATAGACGTTCTTGTAGCCGTAGGTTTGGAGGGCGATGAGCGTTGAAATATTGAGTGAGGCACCGGCTGATTTCAGCGCCATGGATACGGGTGCGTTGTCGAAATTATTATTGCAGTAGATGAGAATGCGCGTGTCTTTATCGGGAAAAACTTTCGCGAGGGATTCTGCGGTGAAATCGGTGAACGGCAGGTTCACCGCGTCTTTGACGTGCAGCATGGCAAATTTATCGGCGCTACGGGCATCCAGAATGACCGTGCCTTTTTCTGCGGCCATTTTGAGGAATGTCTCCTGATCCGTCACGCGGTTGACGCGTTGGATTTCGACGGCATGGGCATCTTTGAGGAAAGTCCGGATGTCGACGTGAGGATTTTTCGGCGCATCGGCGAAAGCCGAGCTTGGACCGATGGCCATGACAAAGAGCAGGTTTAAAGGGATGGATGTTTTCATGAGGCCGCCAAAGTAGCACCATGAAAGACCGCCCATCTGTAAAGGCGCTGTAAATTTCACTCCGCCTTCATGTCCAGACCTGCGGTGAATTCGGAAAACTGAAGTCTGAGCGAATCGTTCCACATGTTTTTCTCTTTCGCTGCCGACTGCCACGCGGTTGCGGCGGCCTTGCATTGTTCTAACAATTTCATCGAGCCTGGCTTGTCTTTCCAGAGGCTTGGTGGATATCTTTTCATGAACCCTACCAATAAATCGTCCGGAACCTGCTCCTTATCAGCTCTGGCGAAAGCGGCTCGTGCCATTTTATCGAGCTCCACTGCATTGACAGCAGGTTTGACGGGTGTGGGTTTTACCGAAGCCGTAGTGACTGTTTTTTTGATCTTATCCAGGTTTTTCCAATTAGGGCTGATCTCGACTTCCTGGGTCGCGGATTCACCCGGTAAGCCGGTTGCGAGCTGGAAGCACTGTTTGGTAAAATCCCAAACACCGGCTGACGCGGAATGCCCGACACCGGGCCATGTTCCGCCGATATAGCAAAATTCCTTTTTGTCGATTTCGTCGCGGAAACGGCCGAACCACTCAAGCCGGTTAAAAGGAGCTTCGGGGAAGGATTTTGCCGTATCATTCTCGCCGCAAGAAATGGCGAACGGAATGGATTTGGCGGCTGGTTCGATCTTACCATAATTGTCCGTCGCCCATGAGCCGCCCGAATGTGCCGAGACCCCGCAGACAAGTTTCGGGTTCAACATGGTGAAGCGATGGGTAAACTGGCTGCCACCGGAAAAACCATAAAGGAACATTTGATCACGGAGCTTGTGGGTTTTTTTGAGGGTCTCAAACAACGCGATGAGTTTTTCCGCATGAATGCCATCGCCGTTTTGATAAGGACGTTCGCCTTTTGTTTCAAAAGACGGACCGATGACAATCACATCACCGCGATTCGCCCAGGCCTTCATGCCGGCAGCGCCATGGCCCTTGCCACCGGCACCATGCACACCAACGACCAGTTGATAGGTTTTTGCAGGGTCGATGGGGTCGGGAAGATAGACGAAGCAATCCATGTCCTGTTTGTCCTTGATCACCAACTCGGTTGCGCGAGCCGAAGTGAAAAACAAAACTGCAAACGAGAGAGAAGAAAATAGGGCTTTCATCAATCGCAGTCGTTAGTCGGGCTGCTGCTGGAAGGCAATCAAATTGGTCTTGGGTCATACGATCATATCAGCACATTAGGGTCTCATCCTTGATCGCTCTTAAACAAATTCCGATCTCTCAATGCGTTCTTTTCGATATTTCCAGTCTGGCATGAGACTTGTGAGCAATCTCACGAACTTCGGCCCGTGATTGGGGTGCAGCAAATGGCAGACTTCATGCGTGATCACGTAATCAATACACGGCGAAGGCATGTGGATCAGCTGGGGATTTAATGCAATACGTCCGTCCTGTGCTGCGCTTCCCCATCGTTTTGGCATTTTAAGGATTCTGACACGCGGCACGGGCAACGTGTGTTTTGCACACCAAGGAATCCATTTATCGATTTTTTTAGAAAACTGTTCAGCGGCCTTTTGACGAAACCATTTTTCCAACGCCTTCTTCACTTCCACATCTGTTCCATTTGGCGAGGTGATGTGGAAATAGGCACCTTTCAAAAGCACGCTCAGCTCCTCGCCCCTGATGACTTTGAGGCGATACTGCCTACCAAGATAGCGGTGGGTAGCTCCGTTGATGTAGCGCGGCTCAGGGCGTTGGCTGTTCATGGCCGCAAATTTACGACGCTGATTCACTATCCACCGACGGCGCTTTCCCACTTTAGCCAATATTTCCCGCTCTTGTGCCAAATGCGGAGCGGTAAGTTCCAGATTGCCATTTGGCAGAACACTGATCGCAAGTGTGCGGCGGGAACTGCGACGCAGCACCGCAGGCCCGAGGCTGGTGTGCAGCAAAGTTGAATCAGATATCATCGGAGCGGTGAATAGCGATGCGGATAACGGCTTCTATGATGGCGTCCATTTGATCGAAGCTGAGCTGGACGCCTTTCTTGGTCTGCAGCCCGTAGAGAAAATCATCTAGATCGTTACGCATGCGGTTTTGAGCATCGATGTTTTCCCTCCAGCGCACGACTGCGTGAGCGCGAATGATGTCTTCCATTTCACACGCAGCCTCAGCCAATACTTTTTCAAGGCGCGCTGCATGTTCTTGCGGCGATCCGTAAACGGCAGCATCTTCACGTGCGATGGAAGATTTGGACTCACGACCCAGCTCTTCTTTGAGTGCACCGAACAATGCACGCGAGAGATCGCGGTCTTTCAGGATATCTGGACCTTCTTTGGCTTTTCCATCGCGCACTTGGGTCATGACATCCGTCACGCCTTTGAGATAATCCGCATCGCTGATTCTCTGAGCTTTGTAGTCGTCAATCACTTCTTGTAGGAGCGCAGCAAAACGGCGATAGAAAAACGGATCCTCTTCCATTTTTTCGGTGATCGTTTTCTTTGTCCGGTTAGCAATGATGTCCGCCTTGGCACGGTCGCTACGGGCTTTGTCGACTTCTGCTTGGAACGCTTCCCTCTCGAAAATGTTCACTGGCTCGACAACCTGGATCACTTCATCTGCTTGGACGTAGGTATTCAGCATTTTCTGAATCTGCTTCTCGTAGTCCCGGTAGTCGATTTCCTCGGCGTAACGAATTTTCACGCTGGCGCGAAGTTTCTGGAAAAATGCGGCATCCGCTTTGAATCGATCCGCTTTATCTTTGGGTGTTTCGTTAACCCACTGAATCGTCGAAAGCGCAATTTTCAGAACGCGACAAAAAGCTGATAGGTGAATGTAGAACTCTTCGCGGATGTCTTTATCAGCGAGCAGAAGCTCATACTCCTCTTCGTCTTTTTTGTTCACGACGGTCTTGAATAAATCCCACAAGCTATCGTGCAAGCCGGGCAGGCGTTTGAGCTCCTGCTTCACATCGGACAGAGTTCCATCGAGATCTTCCTTATCGAATTTATCACCCAACGCGCTGTAGAGCTCCATTGCATCGTGGAGATGACCGACCACGCCGTAATAATCGATAATGTAACCGAAATCTTTCCCGGGGTAGAGACGATTGACGCGAGCGATCGCTTGCAGCAAGCCGTGCTCTTTCAGGCTTCTGGCAATGTAGAGAACCACATTTCTCGGCGCATCGAAGCCTGTGAGCAGTTTATCCACCACGATCAGAATCTCAGGCTCGTCCCCTTTTTTAAAAGCGTTGATCAGCTGTTTGTTGTATTCCTTCTCGTTGCCGTATTTGGCCATCATGCCTTTCCAGAATCGCTCGACGCTTTCGTCATGTTCCGGCTGCTTGTGATCCTCCGGGTTTTCAATCTCACCTGGACCGGAAATGACAACCTCGCTGCTTACCTTCCCGAACTGATCGAGATAGGCTTTGATCATCAATGCCTCCTTCTTGCCCTGAGCCGTGAGCTGTCCTTTGAAGCCCGTGCCTTTCCACTGTTTTGAGAAATGCTGAGAAACATCCCATGCGATCAGATAAAGACGACTGTGAAGGCGATTCAACTCGTCACGCGCCGCGAACTTGCGTTTGAGGTCGGCTTTTTGCTCTGGAGTTAGACCATCGCACATCGCTTCGAACATCGGATCGATGGCTTTTTGGTTCACTTCCTGGAGGACATGTCGGCCTTCGTAGAGCAACGGAACCACGGCCTGATCTTCTACCGCATCACGGATGGTGTAGGCAGGCTCGATAAAGCCGCCAAATTTCTGTGCCGTGCTTTTCTCCTTCTTCATCAGGGGGGTGCCGGTAAAGCCGATGAAGCAGGCTTTGGGCAATGCTTTGAGCATCTGGATGTTGGCCTCGCCGTATTGGCTGCGGTGGCTTTCATCCACGAGGACGAAAAGATTATCATCTTCCACCCGAAACTGTTTGGCGTCTTTCGCAGCCGCACCAAATTTTTGGAGCAAGGTGGTGATCACCGAAACGTTCGGGTTACGAAGAAGCTCGATCAGATGAGCGCCTGTCTTGGCCTGAACCGGATCTTTGCCGCATTGATGGAAGGTTTTCCAAATTTGTTCATCGAGATCGATCCGATCCGTGACAATCACAACACGGACATTCGGAATTCCCTCGTCTAAAGCCAAGGCCTTACCCAGCAAGACCATCGCCAATGATTTGCCTGAACCTTGGGTCTGCCAGATCACACCACCTTTACGACCTCCATCGGGAGTGTATTGGCGGACGCGATCCAATGTGCTCTTGATGGCGAAATACTGCTGGTAGCGCGCAACCTTCTTCATCGCCCCGCCTTCATCATAGAGAATGAATTGGCGCGCTATCTCCATGAGGCGTTCCGGACGACAGAGCGACCACAACAGGAAATCCTGCGCGGTTGGCTCACGATCATACATTGCTTGTTCCTCAAAAGCTTCACGGGCAAAAGCAAAGACTCCCTTGAAAAGCTTGGCGTGTTCATCTGGGCGGATTTTGCTGTTCACTGCGGCGTGCACGGCGTCGCGCACGTCGTGCATTTCCCTCCACTTGGCCCAGAATTTGGGAGGCGTTCCGGTGGTGGCATAACTGGCTTCGTTCTTGTTCAGCGCCAAGACCAACTGACTGTAAACAAAGAGCTGGGGAATTTCATCTTCCTGCCAGTTGCGGACGTTTTGATTGATCGCCTCTGACAGTGAATCTTTGAGATCGGGACGCTTGCACTCGATCACTAGAAAAGGAATACCGTTCACGAAACCGACAATATCGGGTCGACGGGTCTCATGGCTTCCCGTGCGCTCAACTTCGAACTCTGCAGCAACATGGAATGTGTTGTTGCGTGGGTTTTCCCAATCGATGTAGCGTAGATTGAATCCTTTCGTTTCGCCATCAATCGTCTGATCGAGACTCTTGCCCAGCGTGATCACATCATAGGCTTTCTCACTGGTGCGGACAAGTCCCTCAAACGGTATGTCACGCAAGGCCTCGACTGCCTTGGTGATATTTTCTTCGGAAAACGAAATCTCACGACCTTTGAAGCGAATCTTGTTCAGGCGGCGGAGTTGTGAAGCGAGCACGTCCTCCAGCAAAACTCGACCCAGCCGCCCCTTGCGCTCCACGGCCGACTCCTCCGGACTTAAATAGGAAAAACCAAGCTGCTGGAGAAAGCGCAACGCAGGGATTTGGCTGATGGGAGCTTCTTGGAAGGATGGAGTCATGGCTTTGGAGGTAAATTCCAGAAAGGTTCTTTATCCCAATCCGCAGGAAAACCCATCGCGGCGGGATCTACAAAAGAATGGGATACGAGTAGCTCCCGCAAACGGGTGCCCCAAGACGTTCCGGGTGCCACTATGCGTAGCAAATCCTCTACCACCACGGCCATCGCATAGCAGCGTTCATTCGACTTAAGAAACCTGGCGTGTCGCTTCGCGATCATTGGCTTAATGACGAACTGCCGATTCCAAAGTCGTGAATGATGGGCACATAAGTTTCTCAAGTAGGTTAGTGCGTGCAGCCAGTTTCTCAGAACCTGCTCGTCGGTTTGCAGCGGTTGGGCAATATGTTTGCGCTCATTCGTATCTCGTAGATTTTCAAAAATCAGCGACCATGCTCCCAATGTGAGTGTCTCAGCGACCATCCAAGCCGGCGGCAGGTAAGGATCGGTGTAAGTTGCGTAGTAATGATTGATAAACACCTCATGATGAGGTTTTGACGGTGACGTAGCACCACTCTGAATTTCAAGCTCCTGATCGATCCGATCTAGTAGCCGATGATGCTTGAATCGCGTAGCAGTCGCCTTGAAGTGAATGGCATCCATAACCCAATGCGGTCCGTGCCGCAGGCTCATTTCGTTCACAATACAAGTCCTGACCCCCACCTCGATACGCTCGATCGCATCCATGAACAAAAGGCGCAGTTCTCGATCAAACCGGTAAAGGTTAAGAATGTCCGTGAATGTGGTGCCGACCTTAAAGGGCTTGTCGATCAATCCGCTGGATGCCGCTACCTTACTTTGAAGTGGAAGAGCATAGGCAGAAAGGCGGTAATATCCGATAAATTGTAGGTAATGTTCAGCCTCAGATGGATCTGGAATCATTAATCCTCGATCTTTCCATCGCTTCATCAAATCTGGAATAGATAGAGCTGGTTTCTGAAACTTCATAGCCTACCCCCTTTGTTCCAAGAAGCGTACATAAAGCACCCGCCCTGGTGCGCATCGTGGAGAGGCGTGGCGGGTCTGTTGAGATTCAAATCGCACATTGGGAGAACTTTGCAAGCCAGAATTCGCGGAATCTGCGAATCTGACAAACTCGCCCATCTCACATTTCTCAGTCCATACCCGTCATTTCGTTCTAAATTTCCAGCCTGCTCAGCATACAATATTAGCAGGGCTGGACTCAGACTGAGTGGGGCTTTTTGGATGCAGGCTGTCATTGGATACCCCTCCATTCTCCTTCTTGGCCATAACTTAGAGAGCCTGCCCGGCCACATGCATTCCAGACTTGGTCGAACAGAGGGCGAAGTAGCTTCTCTACAGGTTCGCCCATGGACTCCATAAGAATTTCTTCAGTGAGAAGATGCTCATGGTTGATTTGAGAATCGCCATGAAGATGTGAATGTGAATTGGGCAAATAAAGCTTAAATCCGCGAACGTTGAGAAGGCTGAGGCTTATTGAGTAGGGAAGTGGGATTCCGATGGAATCCAATGCCTTCAAGTAGCCAGGAAACGATTGTAGAATCTTCAACTCCCAGTAATCTGATGGAATTAAATTTGCTTTAGGTTTATCAGGTCTCAATTCTTTTGGTTCAAGTAACTGGGTTTCTACAATTTCGACAAAACCTTTACGGTACAGCTGCACATACGACGTTACCTTTCCGTCGCGGTCGCTCGACTTCACTATGAGGCCCTCAAAATTAAATGCAGGCCCCCAACCCATAGTATTCATAGGTGTCAGTCTATGTTCTTGATTGGCCTTGCTGAGTTCTTCTGTCTGCAAATGTCCCTCTCGGCGAACTGCATCGAGAGGCAAGATGTGTAAAACAATCATGTGTCTTCCTGATAATGGCACGGGCGCCTCTCCACTCACCAAGCGATTGATCCGATCCAAGCGAAAAGCCCGTAATCTTTCGGCATATGCTTCTCCTGCGTTGAATGCCAATCTGAGTTCATGGACATCAAGATCGTATTTCCCGTTTGCGTTCCTGCCGCAGAATCGACTCACGCCAGAATGCTTTACCATGTGGGGTGATGAGAAACTTCTGGGTATTCTGATGATCAATGCGTGGTTTCCTGATGTGAGGGCAACAGCTTTCATCTGCGCACCAATGATTCGAGGATGAACAAAATCACGAAGTAGGTTCTCGATTTTTCCGATAGTGTCGTCGGTGTTTAGATTTTTCAGTCCGACCAATTCACCAGCATAGCCATCAATCTCAGCAACTCCAAAAATCAAATCCCCGCCATCTGTATTTGCAAATGCTGTCAGATCACTGAGAAATTCTCTCTTCTGATCGTCGGTGGCGTACTGAAGGGACTGCTTGTATTCAATGTTTTTGCTCTCTGGAATCCGCTCGTCCACAAGATGTTGAAGATGCTCTTCTGTGATCGAATCAAGGGGTAGATGCTTTAGAGACATACGCAGTCTAGTTGGTTTTGACTCGGATCTTTCCCGTCAGCAGCCGCTGCATCAGGCCGCGTTTTTGCTGGTCGAGGGTTTGGCGTTGGGTGCGGAGGAGGTTGAGTTCTTGGTCGGCGGCGTCGAGGATGTCGGCGATTTGCTGTTGTTCGGCAAGAGACTCCGGGATTTCTACTTCGATTATGGAGAAGTGATGAAATTTCAGATTCAAGGTGTCGTCTACGAGTCCTTGAGAGTAACGATGAAACAGATGGATTGTGTGCGTGTATTTGAAGAAGTGGGCCGCGAACTCCCCATCGATCGTGTTTGTAGGACAGCAAATTGTGTATGCCGGACTTACTATTCCCTCCAACGCGGAAAGCGCTGAAACTCCCTGCCACATTCGCATGGTGTTGTATCCAATATCACCCGGTGCGATGCGTAAATACTTCGATTTATCTTCCGAAGAAGTATCGCGCTTGCTGAGTTCATCGCGTGAAACAACGCCTCGGTCAGCTGTAATTGAAAGTAACGGAAGGTCGATTCTATTGCGCTCGACTCTTTCATCAAAAAGTTCGCCAAGCTTAGCTTTTATTCTCTTCCCCTTCGCGCCCTTCACACGGGTTTTCCCGGTGAGGAGTTGCTGCATGAGCGCCTGTTTTTGGCGGTCTTTGGCGGCGATGAGGGCGTCGAGGGTTTCGAGGGCCTCGTCCCAGGTGGAGAGGATGTCAGCGATCTTGCGTTGCTCGGGGAGAGGGGGGAATGATCCTGCAAGTTTTTTGAAGACCCCCAACCCGATAGTCTGGATGGTTGATCCAACTGCCATCCGCTCGAAAAATGGCTTATGGGATTGAAGCCAGTAATAGAGATAAAATGGAACTAGATTTGGTCCGCAACGCCATGCGATAAAATGCTGACTTACCGCCATTTCATCAGCCAAAACGGCCGACTTTCCTACACCGGCATCTCTTGACAGAATAACAGTGTTGGGTGGGTGTAATACTGCTGACGAATAACGTATCCCGAGCGCGCTTATTTCCGAATTGGTTTGATAAATCCATCGGCGATCCAATTTGTCTGAATCTGTTAGCGAAACCCACTTTATACCGCCGTCCCAGTATTCTGGTTTCTCCCTGTCAGGCGTGTGGCCGCTACCTCTATCGGCGACGCTGTCGAGCAGCATATGGTCCCACCCCTTAGGCATAGGTGATAGTGGCGTTATCATCCTCCCACCTCCTCTCCCGCCTGTTTGGCTGAGGGTTTGCCGCGCTTTTTGCCGCTTCGTA
>JBIKNX010000146.1:0-6900 GCA_044358435.1 Luteolibacter sp. | reverse complement strand
GGTGATTCTAAATCATTTTCTAACTCACCTTTTGGGTGAAGAGAAATCGGCGACTTTGAGGCATCCATTCCCCGTAGTTACAATACTTAGCCCGTGATGACCAGATTTCCATTTTCCTCTTTAGGATGAAGTGCTCCAAATAGGCTCCCGGCATTTTTCAAACGGAGATCAGTGATGGTAGGGCTGCCCTCGCCGAGGGCGCCGCGCGGAGCGTGAGGATTTTGGCCCATCCATTTTCACTTCGTATCACACGGCGCCCTCGGCGATGGCGCCCTACCTTTAGAATTTCGAGAAACAGTCTAAGACCTTGGACTTTTCGACCCCTCACTCACCTGCCAAACCGCTTGTCCAGAAACTCCAGCAGCTCACGGCGGGTGGGAAACCCGTGTTTCGCGGGGCTGACGGGTTGGGGAAGATGAGTCCAGTCAGCTTTGAAGCTGCAGGCATGAAGCTTTCTCATGGGGATGCCGAGCGCGATGGCATCGGCGAGAATTTCATCTTCATCATTGGAACTGGCAGAAAGTAACGCGTCGGCCCATTCAAGGATGGGCAGGAAAGGTTGGGGGATGAGGTAGGTGGCGAGCGTGACACTCAGCAGGGTTTTCCGAAGCTTGGATGTTTCCGGGTCGGGTTCGACAGGATTCGTCCCATCGCTTGTTAAAAATACGATAGCCGGAACGCGCAGCTCGACGCAGGTTCGCAGGAAAGTGAGTTCGGTAAGCGTGTTCGCTCCTGACAAGGCCACCATGTTCGCTCCCAGCAAAGCGCGTGCCGCCTCGAGTTCGGAACGGATGAGATCAGCGAAAGCCTTGTTGTCCTCCGCCTCAACGATTGCGGCAAAACCGAGTAACTTCACCGACATCTCAATCTTCCACCACGATTTTGGATGGGTCCCAATCGACCTTCGGAAGCTTCATGTTCAGTTTTTTCATCGTATCGACCATGATCCGTGCGACACAGAGGTTGCGATACCATTTGCGGTTTGCGGGCACAACATACCACGGCGCATGTACGGTGGAGGTTTTGGAGAGCAGGTCCTCGTAGGTTCTCATGAAATCGTTCCAAAGCACCCTATCTTTCAGATCGTCCGGATTGAATTTCCAATGTTTGTCGGGGTTTTCAAGCCTCGAGACAATCCGGCGCTTCTGTTCATCTTTGGAAATGTGCAGGTAGATTTTCACGATCGTCGTGCCCTCCTCAGCGAGCATGCGTTCGAAATCGACGATGTGCTGGTAGCGTTGTTTCCAGACTTTTTCAGGGAACAATTTTTTCACTTTCACCGCGATGACGTCCTCATAGTGGCTGCGATTGAAAATCACCATCTCGCCGTTGCGAGGAACTTTGTTGTGCACTCGCCAGAGGAAATCACGCGCCAGTTCTTCTTCGGTGGGCTTTTTGAACGACCGGACGTGGATACCTTGCGGGTCGATCCTTGAAAAAACGTGCTTCACACAGCCGTCCTTGCCGCCGGTATCCATCGCCTGCAGAACCAATAAAATCCGATGCTTGTTCTGCGCGTAGAGCACTTTTTGAAGCTCCTGCAGCTCATCCTGAAGCTTGTCGAAAGCTTTGGCGCTATCGTCTTTCCCTCCAATTTGGAAAAGGGCGCGTTCATCCGAATCGATCCTCATGAGATCAACTTTCGCACCCGGTTTCACCAAATACCGTTCCAAAGCACCGCTGACTGGCATGCTTGTTTATCCCTTCATGAAAACGATGTGACAAGCTTCGTCTCGATATTAGTCGAACCTGTCACACTTTCGGCATTGTAAAAAAAGCCAATCGTATTTGATATCGGGCATGGCGCTCGCACGGAAAAAACGTTCTCTTCCTTCGGTTGATCCGGCGACGTTGCTGACGGCGCTTCATATCGGAGCGAGTTCGGTTTCCATGATGATCGCTGAACGCAGCCCGGATGGCACGCTGTTGCCCATCGATTTCCTCGAACAACCCGCTCCCCTGGCCCATGATGTTTTCGGCGGAAATATGGTCTCGAACGCGACCACGGAGCGCATCGTTTCCATTATTCGCGGTTATCAGAAATCTCTCTCGGAACTCGGGCTTGATCCCCACAATTTCAGCCGCGCCGTCGCAACCAACGTGTTGCACGAAGCCGCCAACCATGAGGCGGTCCTGAATCGCATCCGCATCGCGTGCGGGTTGCCGGTTTCGATGATCGATGATGGGGAGATGACCCGTCTGATTTACCTCAAAACGCGGCGGCGGATCCAGCACCTTCCTGCGATGAAACAGCGTACCGCACTGGTCGTGCACGTCGGTCCGGGAAACACCCGCGCATTGCTTTTCCAAGAAGGCCTGATCACGCGTTACACAAGTTACCGGATGGGAACGCACCGTACCCGCGAGGCGGTCGAGGCTTCCCTTGCCGAGGGGTCGACCTTGCTGCGTGTCATTCGTGAACATGCCTCGGGAAATCTCTCGCAGTTGCGCCATGACTACTCGGATGTCACGATCGAGGGTCTTGTGTTGATCGGATATGAAATCCAATCCGTCGCAAGTTTCGTCACCAAAAGCAACGAGGCCTGTTCGTTGAAAAAACTGCGATCCTTTACCAGCGAAACCGCAGCACTCACCGATCTCGAGGCGGTGAAGCGTTTCCAACTCGATTACCAAACCGCAGAAGCCCTGATTCCCGCGCTGGAGATCAACCTCGCCATCGCGGAAACGCTTGCGCTCAAGGAAGTCCATGTTCCGGTGAGCGAATACGAACAGGGTCTGCTTCACGATCTTCTCGCCTCGCGCGGGCTGACGGATACATTTGCCGCCGAGGTGCTGCGTTCCGCCAGAATATTGGCCAATCGTTATCAATCCGATCCGGGCCACGGCGAGCATGTCGGAAAACTTTGCGAGCACTTTGTAGCCGGTCTGCAGGATCTTCATCAGCTCAATGAGCATGATTTGTTGTTGCTCAAAGTTGCGGCCATTCTTCATGAGGTCGGCACCTATATCAGCCCGCGCACCCATCACAAACACTCGGAATACATCATCCTGAATTCCGAAATTTTCGGATTGGACCGGCTTGATGTCACGATCGTCGCCCTGGTCTCGCGTTATCACCGCCATTCCGTTCCGCGTCTGGATCACCCCTCCTACGCCGCGCTCAGTGTGGAGGATCGGATCCGTGTTTGCAAACTTGCGGCGATTCTCCGCGTGGCGGACGCGCTTGAACGCACGCACATCCAGCGTGTTTCCAAAATCGAGATCACCCGCACATCGAGCAAACTGCACATCCGCCTGCCGGGCCTTGAAGACGCGGCGATTGAACGCCTTGCGATGAGCTCGAAGGCCGATCTCTTCGAACAGGTATTCGGCCTCACCGTCATCATCGATGAGGACAACTGACCCGGGCCGACGATGTTCTTCTTTAGAATTTGAAATTTCCTTCCCATGACCGAATACCACAACCGCGAACTTTCCTGGCTCGAATTCAACCAGCGTGTCCTTGACCAAGCATTCAAAGAGTCGATTCCGCTTTTGGAGCGTGTGAAATTTCTCGCCATCACCGCTTCGAACCTCGACGAGTTTTTTCAAGTCCGCGTCGGATCATTGATGCTTCAGAAACGCAGCGGTCGGAAAACCCGCGACAACTCGGGCTATACCCCGCTCCGCAACCTGAGCGCCATTCGCGAGCGGGTGCTCAAAATGAACGAGGATCAATATCGGCTTCTCAACCAAATCCTGCTTCCAGGTCTGGCGGAAAAGGGAATTGTCATGCTTTCCCCGGCACAACTCAGTGATGCGCAACGTGCCCAAACGGCTGCGATCTTCGAGGACAACATCTCGCCGCTGCTCACGCCTCTGGCAGTCGATCCCAACTCGCCGCCGCCCAATGTGCCGGCGCTTCATATGGTGCTGGCCTGTCGTCTCAGCGATCCGGCTGACGGATCTTCTCGTCACGTCCTGATTCCGATTCACGAAAATCTACCTCGTCGCATTTCGGTTCAGACAGAGGACGGGAAACATGCGTTCATTCTCATTGAGGATCTTGTGGCCTCGCAAGCCCATCAGTTGTTTCCCGGAGAAACCGTTGCCGCCAGCACAGCATTCCGCGTGACTCGAAACGGTGACATCGCTGTCGATGAGGAAGATGCGACGGATCTCGCCGACGAAATGGAAGACGTTCTCACCGCACGTCGCTTCGCCGATACTGTACGCCTTGAAATGCGCGCTGATGCGCCGCGTGATCTTTCATGGATGATCCGCACGGTGACATCATCGACCCAGCAGGAAACCTACCGCCATGAAGGTCCGCTGGGCCTGGCCTCGTTCATGGAACTGGCGTTCCTCGCGGATTTTGACCACCTCCGCGATGAAGAATGGCCTGCCCAGAACAGCCCGTCGATCGCTCCGGGAGCTTCCATGTTTGAGACGATTGCCGCGAACGACGTGCTGTTGTTCCATCCCTACGAATCATTCGACCCGGTGATCCATCTGATTGAAGAAGCCGCCTCCGATCCGGATGTGATCGCCATCAAGCAGATCCTTTACCGGACTGCCCGCCAATCCCGCATCATCGATGCCCTGATCAAAGCCGCGGAAAACGGCAAACATGTGACCGCCCTGGTCGAGCTGAAAGCCCGCTTCGACGAGGCGCGGAATCTGACTCGCGCCGATGAACTCCAACGCGCCGGAGCCCAGATTGTTTACGGGGTCAAAAACCTCAAAACCCATGCGAAGATCTGCCTCATCGTCCGCCGCGAGTCCGGACGCCTGCGCCGTTACGTGCATCTCGGCACGGGAAATTACAACGAAACGACCTCGCGGCTTTACACGGACCTTTCCTATTTTACCTGCAAATCCGAGTATGGAAACGACGCTTCACTGCTATTCAATGCGGTGACGGGTCGTTCCAAGCTGCTTCGCTTCCAACGTCTCGTTCCCGCGCCATCGGCCATGAAGGCGAGGTTGCTTGATTTCATTGCCGGAGAAACCGAGCGCGCGAAGCAAGGACTGCCGGCGAAGATCATGGCGAAAACCAACTCGCTCCAGGATTCCGACATCATTGCCGCACTCTACGCGGCTTCCCAGGCGGGCGTTGAAGTCCAACTCAATGTCCGGGGCATTTGTTGTCTCATTCCCGGCAAGAAATTTTCCAAAAACATCGAGGTCGTATCGGTGATCGATCGTTTCCTCGAACACGCCCGCCTGTTTTATTTCCACCAAGGCGGAGAACCCGAAGTCTTCATCGCCTCAGCGGACTGGATGAGCCGCAACCTCGAAAAACGCGTGGAGCTGATGATCCCGATCGAGGAAAAAACCATCAAGCGCCGCCTGATTAAAATTCTGGAAACCTATTTCAAAGACAATCAAAACGCCTACCGCATCCAACCTGACGGCACTTCAAAACCCATCACCGCAAAGAAAGGTGAAAAACCGTTCCGGGCCCAAGAGCATTTCCACGCCCAAGCCAGGCGCGCGGCCAAAGCCAGGGAACATGAACGCTCCATGACTTTCGAGCCTCACGTCCCGCAGGATTAACGTGGCGGCGGATTGCATCCGCCAAGCCAATTGATAAACCACTCAGTTATTAATAACGGTCGTTTCCAAATCCATCAAAAGATCCATCATGTATGTGCCCGTCACACGACTTGTCATGGATGCCATCTTGATGCCGTAATGCTTAAAACCCATCTCATGAACTTGAACCGAATTTTTTCCATCCTATCCGTTGTCCTTCTCTCAGTTGCTTCGATGGCAAGCGCCTCTGATAAGCTGTTAGAAGATAAAAAAACTATCCTCATCCTTGGTGACAGCATCACCCAAGCGGGAGATTATGTGACAGATTTCGATGCGTGGCTGGTGAAGAAATATCCTGAGAGGCGTTTTACCGTCATCAATGCGGGAGTCGCCAGTGAAACCATCTCCGGACTTAGCGAGGATAACCATGCCGGCGGCCGTTTTCCAAGACCTGACCTGCATGAGAGATTGGAACGTGTCCTCGCAAAAACGAAACCCGACCTCATCATCGCCTGCTACGGGATGAACTGCGGCATTTACAAGGAGCTGGATGAGGAGAGAAGCGCCCGCTTCCGCGACGGCCTCATCCGCCTGCGAGCCGCCGCGAAAAAATACAAGGCCGAGATCGTGCACGTCACACCGCCGATTTTTGACAACAAAGGCAAAGCCGGCTTCGATTACGACAGCGTGTTAAGCGCTTATTCCGAATGGATGGTGAAGCAGCGCGATAAGGGTTGGCATGTTGTGGATCTTCACTCCGAGATGCGCAAAAAAGTCGATCAGGCGAAAGCAAGCGATCCGAAATATACCGTGCAAAAGGATGGGATCCACCCGGACGGCGCGGGTCATTGGATGATGGCGCAATCCTTGATCTCTTTCTTTGGGGATCCGACATCGGCCAAATTGAAATCAGCCGATGTGCTACTCGATAGCGCAAGGCTCGCCGCCATCAGTCAGAGGATGAAAAATTATCAGAAAGCGATTCATGCCGAAACCAAACCCCTCCGCCCAGGTGTCCCTCAGGGCGGCACGCTTGAGTTGGCTTCCAGTGAGGCAAAGGCACTGGAAGAGCGCATATACAACGGCTTAAAAAACTAAGGTCGAGTCGGTTTTGTGTAACTCATGTCGATATTTTGGATAAGTCCTTATTTTCATGTTTTTCACAAATGTCATGTGTGCGAAAAAAATCAGGTTGACATTTCACGAGTCACTGATAATTTTTCCACAGTGTTCTCGAAAAAAACCCCACCTGACAACGTCAGATGGGGTCTATCAGAGGACTTCAATTGAATGAAGTGCCAGCTGTGGAAGGCCTGCACATTGATTCATTTGAGGTTAGTCAACAAGGGAAAAAAGCACCGTTCCTCCCAAATAACTAAAATAATGAGTAATACATTAAACAAATGTAAATGGGCCGGTAAG
>JBIKNX010000145.1:0-6918 GCA_044358435.1 Luteolibacter sp. | reverse complement strand
GGTGGGGTCATGGAGACGGCTCTGTCGGCGTATTCGGTGGCAGCACCGACTTCGGCGATTCGCGCCGCTTCTGGGATTTCCGTTCGCTCGGCCACGGTGACATTGAGTTCGAGGATATCATCGTCGCGCTGAACGATCTCAAATACGCGGGTCCGCTCTCCGTCGAGTGGGAAGACATCCGCATGGATCGCGTCCACGGTGCGACCGAAGCGGCCGCATTTGTCAGAAATGTCGATTTCCCCGGCTCAAATGTCGCGTTCGACGCCGCGTTCGACAAATCCAACCAATAATATTTATGTCAATCAAAGTAGGAGTGATCGGTGCCGGCTGGATGGTGAAATACCATGCGGAAGGCTTTCGCAAAGCGGGCGCTGAAATCGTAGCGGTTGCGGATCCCTTGCCAGGCGCGGCGGAAAACGCGGCCAAGCAGTGGAATATCGCCAAAACCTTCGATTCCGTGGACAAGATGTTGGCGGAAGCGCCGGAACTCGATGCGGTCAGCATCATTGTTCCGAACAAGTTTCACGCTCCCCTCGCCATCCAATGCCTTAAAGTCGGCAAGCACGTGTTCTGTGAAAAACCACCCGGACTGAATGCCGCTGAAGTGAAGGAGATGATCGAGGTTGCTGAAGCATCCGGTAAAAAGCTGATGTTCAATTTCAACAATCGCGCTCGTCCCGAGTCGCAGGCGATGAAAAAATACGTCGATGACGGAACGGTTGGAACCATCAATTCCGCTCAAGCAAAATGGATCCGTCGTACGGGAATTCCGGGCTTTGGCGGTTGGTTCACGACCAAGGCCATGTCCGGGGGTGGCGCGACGATCGATCTCCTGCACATGATCGATCTGGCGCTCTACCTCATGGGCTACCCGGAACCCGCGCATGTTCTCGCGAATACTTTTGACACGCACATCACTGATCCGGGCTTCAAGGGCCCATGGGGAATTCCTGACCGTGAAGGCGGCACCACGGATGTCGAGTGCGCGGCGCACGGATTTGTTAGATTCAAAACCGGCCAAGTTCTCAGTCTCCAGGTTTCATGGGCGGAAATGATCAAACGCGAGGAAGTCTCCGTCGTTTTCCAAGGCACCAAAGCCGGTGGAAAAGTCGAGCGCCTGTTCGGTCGCGATGGTTTGGACGAAACCGCGATCGATACCTGCGAGCTCTACGTCCAGGAAAACGGCAACAGCGTGAACCGCACCATCATCACCGAGGCCTGCGAAGACATGGGCCGCATCGGTTCCGCTTCCAACTTCATTCACACGATCAACGGCACCGCGGAGCCTTTTAATACTCCGGAACAAGCCCACAAACTCATGTGGATCATCGATGCTCTCTACGAATCGGCGAAAACCGGTAAGCCAGTGAGCTACTAATCACCGTTTTCCATGCAGGAAAATCTCCAATCAACGGGCGGGCAGGATCATTCCAGTCCGCCCGTTTTTGCGGATATGCTTGTCGTGCTTTGCACCTTTCCCGATCAAGAAACCGCGAGGCGTATTTGTTCAGAAATCATCTCCGTAAACCTCGCTGCCTGCGTGAATCTCATTCCCGCAGTGGAATCGATCTATCGCTGGGAAGGAAAGATCGAGCAGGCAAACGAAGTGTTGGCGATTTTCAAAGTCGCGACCGCTGGATTCAAGAATTTGGAGAAGGAATTGTTAGAAAAACATCCATACGAAACACCGGAAATTATAGCCATCTCTCCAGATCAGGTTTCGGAAGGTTATTTGAGGTGGGTGTTATTTGGTAGAGTGCTATCGCCGATGGCATCCCATCAAATGGGAAAGTAATGGATGCATCAGCTTAGTATTAAGCACGATCCGCTTCGCACGGCGTCATCGGCGATGACGCCTCATCCTTTGTGCTCGTATCTTTGAGTCAGAAAACGTGTGTATCGAGACAGATGTCACGGATTGTCCCTCCACCAACACACCGAACAGATCCATCCGTTTCCCTCAGCGGCCAGCACCAGTAACGGTGCAAACGGCACAAGCAAGATATTCAATCCAAGGAGACGTTGCTTGTTAGAAATGGATTGATTACGCGAAGGCCATCGATGATTTGATCATGCTGAAGATCTTCGGTGTAAATGATGTTGCAGGATGCCTCTAGAGCGGATGCCACAATCAGGGCGTCCCAATGCGACAGCTGAAGCCGAAGATGAAATTCCAGAGCTTTTTGAAAAGTTTCAGGAGTGATGGATCCGATTTTAAGAGAAAACCATTCACGCAGCCACTTGCTTTCCTCTTCGCGCGACAGATTGAGTTTTTTGGGGTTTCGAGCGACAGCAATAAATTCATTGAGCACCTGAACAGAAAGATGCAGATGCGGGAGCATGGTGACTTCCCGTGCAATTTGCCTTTTTCTAGCATCTCCAGCTTTGCTGTCCGCCGCATAAACGAGAATGTTGGTATCAACAAAGACTTTACTCATAACATTCATCTCGTTTGAAAACCCATGGCTCTTGGCGAGGTCCGTTTTTGGCACGGGCATCCGCTTCCGCGTAAAGTTTTTGGAGGCGCTTCACCCTTGTTCGCTCAGCGCTATCTTCATCCGCTTGTTGCTTATCCAGTGATTCGAGAAAATCTCTCACCATGGCACTGACGGAAGTTCCTTCTTTGGCAGCGCGGACCCGGACTTTGCGGTAGGTTTCATCGTCAATTTTCAGGGTGATATTTTTCATGACTGTGCAGCACATTAACTGTGCATCGTGTCGGCGTCAAGCAGTTGAGTATGGAATTCTAGCTCGGCTTCGCGGATTCCAAAATCTCCGCCATGCGAGTGAAATGTGAATCATCGAAACCCACTTCGCGTTTCAGGAATACATCGCGTTCCAGAACATTCGGATCGCGATCTGCGGCGCGCCAGGTTTTGAAATCGATCAAGCCCATTCTCCAAGGGCCGAAACCGTTGACTGCGATGGGGAAGTCGCTGCCGTGAATGATCCGATCGCGCACATTTTCAGGAAGCACTTTGGGTAGGGTTTGGCAGCGGACCGGGCTGCACAGGGCGGAGTTGTCGCCATAAAGCCGGGGATACTTCCCGAACATTCCGATGAGATCGTCCGTGTAGTCGGGATCCCACAAGCCCGAGCGTCCCGCGCAGTGAGCCGCAATGACGGTGACTCCACAATCGAGCGGATGTTTCAGCAAGCGCGGATCGGCAAGCAGCGGATCGATCACTGGCAATGAAAGTTCACCTCCAGTGTGAGACAGCAGGATGATTCCGGCGGCTGCCATTTTTTCAAAAAACGGTTTATGTTTTGGATTCGAGTAATCGACGTTCAGGCAGTTCGGCAGCAATTTGAGCACCCTTGCGCCGGCGGTGATGCAGCGGTCCAGTTCCTCCATGGCATCCGGTCGTGAGGGGTGGATTGAAACGGCGGGGATGAACAAGTCCGGATAGTCCGCGCAAACTTTCAGCAGGTATTCGTTCGGAACGTAGAAGGCGCCTTTCTCCGGCATGGCGATGCCGTTGTCGGTGTAAGGCAGGTCCTGAGCCAGTAGCACCACCGAATCCAAAGATGACGTGCGCACCATTTCCACAAGCCTGTCCAACAATGCCTTATCGAGTCCGGTTTTAAGAGATCCTGACGGCAAACCGGCAGCCTTCACGATGAAGCGCGCCATCAACTTGTGCAGCGGCGTTCGCATTTGAAGCCAGCATCCGCTGCCGGAGCTACCGTCTCCGACCAGATGCACATGGCAATCGATTCGCTTCAGTGCGGATTTATCCATGTGCTACGGGTAGGTGTGGAGATGGGCGGAGTCGATGAAATCGTGAGTAACATCACTCGACGATCACCGGAGTGCCGATTTCCACGTTTTCGAAAAACTTGGTCGACATGTGGTGAGGCATCCTCACGCACCCGTGGGATGCGGCATAGCCCGGAAGGTAGCCCGTGTGCATGCCGATCGCGTTGTTGAAGCGCATATAATTCGGCATGGGTGCGTTGTAAAACACCTGTCCCGGCAAAGCCTTGTCAACGCGCACATCGGCGTTGTCATTGATGACTTGGCCGGTGGCTTTGTCTTTGATCGTGCCATAGAGCGATGACTTGTGATCTTTGTTTTTCTGGGTGATTTTATAGTTGCCCGGGGGTGTTCCGGTATCTTCTTTTCCGGAGGAAATTCTTGAAATGCCGACCAATTTCCCGCCCTTGTAAAAATAGGCCTTTTGCTGACTGCGGTTGATCTTGATGAGGGGTGCTCCCTTCACGCCGTCGCCTTCCCAATACGAAACATCATCCGGAATGGCTGGTGCGGGGTGATGGGGGCCGCCGGAGATCGGGCGTTGGATGGGACCGCCGATTCCGGCCATGTAATCCGAGCCCGGAGGCCTTGTATCGATGCAGGAAACGAAAAGGATCGTGCAGACGAGTAAGAGGAAGTGTTTCATAAACGCGTAGTAATTAGTCTGTAAACTCCCGATATGCAAGTTCAAGCACAGGCCATGGCGGGTGTGGTGATTTTCCGTAAAACTTCTCGTAACTCCCGTCTTGAACTCGGGAAGGGCGTGCTCCAGCGAATCTTGTCGGATCTGGCAAGGAACGACCAAGGAGCGCGGTGAAACCAGTGATTGAGGCAAGACGCGACCGGAGGACAAGAGGCGCGGAGTCCGTGGGGTTCCGAGAGGATCATCGACAAAGCCGCTGACATGGGATTTCAAAATCAAAATTGCAAACAAGACCTTGCGGGGTTTATGAGATGACTTCTATAAGTCATGTGTTCATGAATGAGGAGTTACTGATCTTGCCTGGAAATTTTGAAATCGAACGCGACTTGCGCGAGCAACTCAGCGGCCGTCCGGGGCATCAGCGTTGTGTGGTCGGAGAATCGGAATTGCTGGTTGTGGTTCATGAGGTTCCGGAGGCGGGCATACCGGAACGCAAGGCGATGTTTTTCTGGCGAAAGCATGACGGCAGTTGGCATCAGTCAACCGGTGAGGGTTTGAGCGAGCTCGGTCAACTGCTTGATCGCTATACCAAAGCGATCGATGCCAATGAGGAGTTGCTTGAGAAAACCGAATCCACGGAGCTGGTGTTCAAGATTCTCAAGCACGCCGGACCGCTTACCCGAAGCACACGGAACTTGGTGAACGCGCTTGAAGACACCCTCGCGCAAGAGCCCGATGACCGCGCCATTCTCTCGTTCCGCGACCGTGCCCGGGAGCTCGAAAGGGCGGCGGAACTTCTGCAAAGTGATGCACGTGAAACCCTGATTTTCTGGCAGGCAGAGGCCTCAGAAGAACATGCCAGATCTTCGGATCGGTTGGGAAAAATCCTTTTCAAATTGAATCTCGTCACCGGGTTTTTCCTTCCGCTGGTCGCGCTTGGAAGTTTGTTCGGAATGAACGTGAATTTGCCGGATTTTATCCAAGATCTGTTTTGGATTATCTTTTTCGGCGGGCTGATTGTCGGCGTTTTGCTGCTGTGGTATGTCGCCCGTAACAATGATTGAACCGCAGGCATGAAAAAACTTTTGGTCATTGGCGCCGGATATTTGGGCGATGAAATTTTGAGGCAATTCAGAGCCGTAGGATGGGAAGTTGCCGGAGCTTCGCTGAATGGAGGGGAAAACCTGATCACTTGCGATATCGGCGATTCCGCATCCGTGGCCGAACTTCCGGATGCGGATGCGGTCATTCATTGCGCGGCATCGGGTCGGGGTGGTGAGGATGCGTATCGTAAAGTTTATTTAAACGGCTGCGAGAATCTCATCCGCCGGTTTCCCCATTCCAAGATTGCTTTCACATCGAGCAGTTCGGTTTATGCGCAACAGGATGGCGAGTTGGTGACGGAGGAATCCGAAACCATTCCGGATCGCGAGACGGGGAGGTTGTTATTGGCTGCGGAAAAATGTGTGACCGATGCCGGCGGGGTGGTCGCGCGGTTGGCTGGAATTTACGGTCCGGGCCGCAGTGTGTTGCTCAGCAAATTTAAAAACGACGAGGCGGTTATCGAGGAAGACGGTCGCCGACGCATCAATCAAATCCATCGCGATGATGCCGCCAGCGCGATGCTGCATATCTTTTCGCTTCCGCAATTTCCCGCAGGTCAGATTTTCAACGTTTGCGACTCGGAAAGCCTCACCCAACTTGAAGTTTACCAAGGACTGGCTGAAAAATTCAGGAAAGACCTGCCGCCCAGTGGTCCGCGGGATCTGGATCGCAAACGCGGCTGGACCCACAAACGAGTCAGCAATGCCAAGCTCCGGGCAACCGGTTGGCAGCCGAAATATCCCTCGTTTCTCGATGCGGTGGGAGAGTTGCTTCCGTCACTAAATTCTTGGATGCCGCCAAGCTCAAATGAGGTTGGTTGGATGGGGCTTAATCCTGAGCAATTGCGCAAGGCAATCGATGAGAATCCACGATAAGGAGCCAAAGCTATTTACCAAAATCCTAAAAGCGAAAGCTAAGCGCGCAGCCCGTTTGTTTCCTCTGTTACCTCCTTTGCAGAAAATCTTTTTACAGAAGAAAACGAAGATTACGAAGGGCTGGAACAACTCAGCTATCATATCCCATTTACCATATTCTAAAATCGAAAGCTAAGCGCGCAGCTCCTTCGTTTCCTTTGCTACCCTCTGTGCAGAAATATTTTTACAGGAGTAAATGAAGATAACGAAGGGTGAAAAACAAGCTTTCAGAGCGTTCCGCTCCACGTCCAGAGATTGGGATCGAAATATTTGTGGGCGGTGTGAATCAGACCCTCCGCCCGTCCTTTCGGACGGAGAATGACAAATAAGGTCGATCCCGATCCAGACATCAGCACCGCTTTGGTATCGCGTCGGTTTTGGAGCCAGTCTTTCAATTCCGCAAGATAGCGGTGTTTGGCAAAAACCGGTTTTTCCAAATCGTTGACCAACTCCAAACCGGCGTAGCGATAGGTTTCGTAGCGGATACCGGGAAGCGGTTC
>JBIKNX010000014.1:0-22345 GCA_044358435.1 Luteolibacter sp. | reverse complement strand
CCTGCTTTGTATTTAAGCACATGGGAAAGGCGATACGAGAGGGAAATCACGAATTTTGAAAAAAATGCATCGATAAGTTGCGATTTCATGAAAATCGGATAAGTCTTCCAGCGTATTCTCATTATATTTCACATCCAAACTATCATGAAAAAATTTGCAATCACCTTGATATCCGCGGCTCTTTGCCAATTTGCGATCGCCCAAGATGCCAAGATCGAAATCACCGGTAATGACCAGATGCAGTTCAATATCAAAGCATTTGAAGTCACCGAGGGACAGAAAGTGGTCTTATCATTCAAGCACATTGGCCAGCTTCCTGCCGCCGCCATGGGACACAATGTGGTGATTCTCAAAGCCGGCACGGTCATCCCCGCGTTCGCCAGCAAATGCGCGCCAGCCAAAGACAATCAATACATCCCAACCGATGCGGAATCGGCCAAGCTCATCGTCGCCCACACGAAATTATTGGGTGGCGGGGAGTCCGATCAGGTGACCTTTACCGCTCCGGCGGCCGGGAGCTACCCGTTTGTCTGCACTTTCCCCGGTCATTTTGCCATCATGCAAGGCGTGATGACCGTCAAGGCCAAATAAGTTTGGCTCGGATCCTCTGCGCGCCGGTTGAGCCTCTTCGAGCTGAACCGGCTTTTTTATGGAAAAACCACCCAGTGAAGCCATCAACACGGCGGATTGACCGAGAGCTTTTTATCCCAACCAAAAGACGGATCAGCGGGCCAGGATGACCACCGCGTGTTCATCGTAGCGAATCCTGGTGTGGGTTTGGGCATGAATGTATTTGAGAATCGCGCTCACCGGCACATTCTTCAAATTCATTGTGATTTTCGCATCCGCAAGCTTCTTGCCGGGATCTTCAACGACAAAATTGGGAGTTATTTCCTCTTTGGATTGTTTCTCGATCATTGCAGCCAACCATCCCAATGCCTCCTGAAGCGAGGCATCCTCGATCTGATAGGCGGGAATCATGATTCCACCGATTTTTGCTTCCACAGCATCAGCCTTGATGGCTCCGGCGTTGATTTTCACCTCTCCGAGTTGAAAGCGGGCCTTTGTATGGCCCGGATGGAGCTTGAGTGCCGATTTGTAAGCTGCAACGGCGGTGACCGGATCACCGGCTTTTTCCGCTGCCAGACCTCTCTGATACCACGCCTCAGCCTTTTGCGCGGGAGTTTCCGCAAATGCCGGGTGTGAGCCGATTACCATGACGATAAGAACAACGAGGGTTTTCATAGAATGCCCACATTACCCATCGATGCCCGAGGTTTCCAGCATCTTCTGAAATTTCGAATGAAATTTCGTTTTATGATTCGGCAAGCAGTCTGCGGAAATACTCAATGGTCGAATCCAACCCCTCATCCAAGCTCAGTTTTGGCTGCCAGCCGAGCTCTTTCATTGCTAGAGAGATATCAGGGCAACGCTGTTTCGGATCGTCTCCCGGTAAAGGATGAAAAGCCAATTTTGATTTTCCCCCGACTTTTTTAAGAATCCGGTCTGCAAGCTCAAGCATGGTGAATTCACCGGGATTTCCCAAATTCACCGGACCCGTGATCTGATCATGATTCATCAAACGAATGAATCCTTCGATGAGATCATCCATGTAACAGAAAGACCGCGTCTGGCTGCCATCCCCGTAAATCGTGAGATTCTCACCACGCAGAGCTTGAACGATGAAGTTGGAAACCACCCGACCATCATCCGGCAACATGCGTGGGCCGTATGTATTGAAAATCCGGGCGACTCGGATTTCGACGCCGTGCTGGCGGTGATAGTCAAAAAACAAGGTCTCCGCGACCCGCTTTCCCTCGTCATAACAGGCACGGATGCCTATGGGATTGACCGAACCTTTATAGGACTCCGTCTGGGGATGGATTTCAGGATCGCCATAAACCTCCGAGGTCGACGCTTGAAAAACCCGGGCACCGATTCTTTTCGCAAGCCCCAGGCAGTGCATCGCACCCATGACCGAGGTCTTGGTGGTTTTGATCGGGTTGTGCTGGTAGTGCGGAGGAGATGCGGGGCAGGCGAGGTTGAAAATCTGATCCACTTCAAACATGAACGGCTCCGTGACATCATGCCGTACCAGTTCAAAATGCGGATTATCGATCAGGTGCAGAACATTGCGTTTTCTGCCGGTGAAATAATTATCCATGCAGATGACATCATGACCGTCCTTGATCAGGCGCTCGCAGAGATGGGAGCCGAGAAAGCCGGCACCTCCTGTAACTAAGGTTCGCATGGGCGAAATATGTATCGACCTTGTAAGAAAGATCAAACTTTAAACTTCAAATGGTTGCGCAGAGGGGCAAAGTTCCGCCATGAGAATTCTGACGGGACTGCAGCCAAGCGGGAAACTGCATGTGGGAAATTATTTCGGGGCGATCAAACCCGCGGTGGAACTGCAGCAGCAAGGCGAGGGCTTTTATTTCATCGCGGACTACCATGCGATGACTTCCGGCCGGGACGCGGCGGCGCTCAGGACAAACATCCGCGAACTCGCCATCGATTTTCTCGCCTGCGGCCTGAATCCTGAAAAATCCGTATTTTTCCGCCAAAGCGCCGTTCCTGAGGTCAACGAACTCGCATGGATCCTCTCCACGGTTTGTCCCATGCCGCTTTTGGCAAAATGCCATTCCTACAAAGACAAGGTCGCTCAAGGCATCTCCCCGAACCATGCCCTCTTCGCCTACCCCGTCCTGATGGCGGCGGATATTTTGCTCTACGATTCCGAAAAAGTACCGGTCGGAAAAGATCAGAAACAACACCTTGAAGTCACCCGCAGCCTCGCAACCAAGCTCAACGAAGCCTATGGCGAGGGCACGGTCGTCATGCCGGAAGCGATCATCAAAGAGGAAACCGAACTCGTCATCGGCCTGGACGGACGCAAAATGAGCAAGAGCTATGACAACACCCTGCCCATCTTCGGCGAGGAAAAACAACTGCGCAAACTGGTGATGAAAATCGTCACCGACTCCACACCGGTGGAGGATCCGAAATCCACCGAAAATTCCACCATCATCGCGCTCTACAAACTTTTCTCCGGTGAGGCGGAACTTGGGAGCATGATCGCCGATCACCAGCGCGGCGGCTGCGGCTACGGCGATTTCAAGAAACGCCTCGCCGATGCTTATTGGGACTATTTTTCTAACATGAGAAAACGCCGCGAAGAAATTCTCAAAGATCCCGGCTATGTTGATCAAGTTCTCGCCGATGGCGCCAAACGCGCGAGAGAGGAATCCGCAAAAGTATTGGGAAGAATAAAGAAAGCGGTTGGGCTAACTTGAACCTGTTTGCGGACCGCGCGTCTCCAGACGCGCATTTTTCATAAGCGGGCAAACACCGGCGCGTCTCCAGACGCGCGGTCCATATCTTATTTCTTATCTCCCCGCCTCTGATATCATCTCACGGATTCCGTTTTGAAATCCTGATTCGTTCGCCAGTTTCTCTATGGTTATTTCCATTCTCCATTTCCAATAAAACGGCGTGATCGAGGGGACGTTGATTCGTTCACCCCGAATGTCTTGACTGCGCAAATCCTCATGCATCGCTAATAAATCCTGTAGCGGAAACACAGCCCACATCGCCGGTGAGGCAAGGTGTTGCCGAATGATCATCTTGGCCATTTCACCGGAAAGTTCCGGCTCGGGAAAAGTGATGCCAAGCATTTCCCGAGCGAATCCGGATCGCATTTCCTCATCTTCGCTCCACCACTCACGAAGTGTTTCCATATCATGTGTTCCGGTGGAAACGACGCTCATGTAAGGCGCTTGAGCGGGATCGGAAAACACCGCGCCGTAGATTTTCGGCCAGCGTTGGATTTCAAGTGAAAGCATTCCCATCCGGCTCATCACGCCCGGCACGCACTTCGGCACCATGCCGAGATCCTCGCCACACAGGAGCATGTCGCTTGCCGAGCGCATCGCCGGCAATTTCTCACAGGCCTTCACTTCCCAAAAACGCTCCTGGCGATGGTAAAAATAATCTTCATGGATCCGCCCGAGCGCTTGCCGAACTTCCGGATCCAACGCCCTGAATGAGCGCGTTTCAAACATTCTCATCCGCGGATGAAATTCTTTTCCATGGGATCCTTTAACCTCGAAAAACAATACCTCACCCACCAAATCCAACAACGCATCTCGCAACCGAGTTTGATTCACCCGATCTTCCGGAGCGAGCTTGCCAAAGAAATTCAAAATATCCCGTTGGGTCGAAAATTCATCCCTGAGCCCATAAAAACCCGAGCCTTCATCCACCAAAAAAATCCGTCTGATGTCTTTTGCATCATCACCGAATATTTCCAACAGATCCCCATCCCTGATGAATGGCTTGCAAAAACGATCATGATCAAACGCCACGCCAAGCTCAGCGAACTCCTCCAATTTCACCGGCAATGCGGGTTCAAACCAACCCATGATCCCTTCCACATGCCGGGTCGGAATCTGCCAAATACGAAAAAATCCAAGGATGTGATCGATCCGGTAAGCATCGAAATACCGACTGAGTTTCCCGAACCGTGACCGCCACCACGCATATCCGTCCTTACGCATCTCATCCCAATCATAGGTCGGAAATCCCCAGTTCTGGCCTTTCACGGCGAACGCATCCGGCGGCGCACCGGTTTGCGTATCCATGTTGAAAAGATGCGGAGCCACCCACACGTCGACCGACCCCTTGTCCACCCCGATCGGCAAATCCCCTTTCAACGCAACCCCTCCGGCGTGCAAATGCGCAACCGCTGCGATCAGTTGCCTGTCCAACTCAAACTGCAGCCAAATATAATACAGCACGCTCACATCCCCGGAGAGCGCATCGACTTTTCCGGCGTCATGATTTTTCCAATCTCCCCATTTGGAAAAATCCGCCGTATCAAACTCGTCGCGCTTCACCGAGAAAACCGCGTAGTCCAGAACCCAATCCCGATTCCGCTTCAGGAAATCCAGAAACGTTTTGTCGCGCAGAATCGATTTCCGATGGGTATCGAACACGGCCCGGGTGACTTTCCATTTGAATGCCATCACCGCTTCATAATCGAGTTGTTTGGAGCGATTCAATGCCTCCCGCGCGAGGCGGAACTCCGTCTCATTCAAAAGCGGAACGCTCATCTCATCCAGACGCAGATAAATCGGATGCAAGGCGTAAACACTGATCGCGGAATACGGATAACTGTCCATCCATGTTCGCGACGAGGTCGTGTCATTGATGGGTAAAATCTGGATCATCTTCATTCCGCCGCCTGCTGCCCAATCGCCCATCGCTTTCAAATCGGCAAACTCGCCAACCCCGCATCCCGATTCACTCCTCAAGGAAAAAACAGGAATGGCCACCCCTGACGCACGGAATCTCTGGTCCGCACTGCGATGAAAACATTCATCGGAAACCCTTACCAGATCCGCTCCGAATCGATTCCCAAGCACCCGGTTTTCCAAACCTTCTTCGAGGCGTGCCGGTTGAGCCACGGAACCACCGTGTATCCCGTATTTGTATTCAACCGCCACATCCATCGGCAAATCCACATTCACCTGCCAGTGATTTCTATCCACTTCCACCATGGGCAGCGCCTCGAAGCGGTCCCAATTTCCAAGCTCATCACAACCACCGATCAGACAAGGCACAGCTCCATGCGGCAAGCGTGCCATGTGCAAATGGAATTCATGGTTTGCCATCTTCGGGACCTTGCCGAGCGCCCTTTTATCTCCAACATCGAGCTCAAAGACCTTCGCCTCATAGACCCTATCCTCGCTACCTGCTGATTTCCAGTCGTCGAGAAAAAGCACGGAATTTCCGGCAGCGCTGCCATGCCATTTCCTGAAATCTCCGAACTCCGCCAACTCCAAACCATCCTCGCGCCTGAGCACGTAGCGATATTCGAGCAACTGGACTTTTTCATCCTCAAGTTCCACCTCCCAATGCTGCGCGTCCTTCCACTTCATGGGTAGAGTCCGGCGGGAAACCTTCCCCTCCCCCGATCTGATGATTTCAAGCCACAGCGATTCTCCGAAAACGGTCGAGTATGCCACTTGAAACAAAAAATTCACAGGAACCAGCTTATCCGTTCTTCGGCACGTCCGCCATTCAAAAAGCCGATCCGGATCCGGGAGGTCGCTGACGCCGTCATCCGCGTTACCGGAGTCAGTCCCGAGACTGGCTGAGCGGGTTCGCCCCGGGACATGGCTTCCTGATCAAAAACAAACCGCAACCGTATGAAATACCGCCGCAAACAAAATCAACTCCAAGGCACCGAGCGCCAAAATCCTATTGAAGCCCTCGCCCGGCGGGAGCGTCAGCACGCCCCATATGATGCGCATCCCGATCACAAATACCGGAATGCTGGCCAATCCATACAACGGATAACCCATGACCAACCAGACCATTCCAAGGAGTGCTGCCAGCTTGATTTCCAACCAAATCACCGCAGCCGTGAACTTCAGGCCGAAGCGCACCGCAATGGTCTTTTTTCCCACTTTCGCGTCCTCTTCACGGTCACGAAAATTATTCACCGAGATCAGAACCGCGGAGAGCAGACCGACTTGCGCACCGAGCAAAATCGCTTCGTTTGGCCAAGTTCCGGTTTGAACGAATACGGTTCCCATCACAGCGATGAAACCAAAAAACAAAATGACGAAAACCTCTCCCAATCCGCGGTAGGCGAGCGGAAACGGACCACCGGTGTAGCCATACGCAAGGAATAATGACGGGATTCCGATGGCAACCATCGGCCAACCGCGCGCCATGCATAAAAACATCCCGAAGAAAACCGCTCCTGTCAGAAACAACCCACCCAGAGCCATCACTTGCCTGAAGGACATTTCACCCGTGCCGGTCAGGCGCCTTGGACCGGTTCGAGCCACACCGTCGGCTCCTTTTTTGCCATCCACCGCATCGTTGAAAAAATTCGTCGCGATCTGGACGCAAAGCGCACCCAGCAAGGTGCAACTCCACAGCCAACTATCGAAATTTCCCGTCAGCTTCCACGCCAACACCCCACCCAACCAAACCGGCACCATGCCCGCTGCCAAGGTCTTCGGCCTCGCACCGGAAGCCACCGCTTTCATTAATTTTCCAAAACTCATCACTTGCCCCAAATTCAAATCCGAAAATCACTGATGCGCGACTCCAAATCATTCATAATTTTTAACCACAACGCGGAGTGAACTTTAGCGAACTCTTTACAAAGCGAAGCACAATATGCCTGGACGTAGTGCAACGAAGTCAAATTTCGCGAATGAAACCAATTGAGTGAAATTTAAGAATCGCCCTATCTACTTCTGAAAATTCGTGAAATTCGTGGTTAGAAATCCTGCGAAATATCACAATCCCACCCGAATCTCCGCACTCGCCTTCCGCGCTTTGTCCCGGGCGTTCTCGACATCCGTCCCTCGCGCGAGGGCGACACCCATGCGGCGTTTTCCTGATACGTTGGGTTTTCCAAAAAGGCGGATTTGCGTATCGGGCTCGGCGAGGGCGTTTTCCAGGTTCCCGTAAATGATCGAATGAGATTCCCCTTCCACCAGCAAAACAGCCGAAGCCGACGGGCCATGCAGGCGGATTTCAGGAATGGGCAGGCCGAGGATCGCGCGCGCATGCAAAGCGAACTGCGAGAGATCCTGGGAAATCATCGTCACCATACCGGTGTCGTGAGGACGCGGCGAGACTTCGGAAAAAATGATCTCGTCGCCTTTCACAAACAGCTCCACTCCGAAAATTCCACGTCCACCCAAGGCATCGGTGATCGCACGGGCGTATGCAACCGCCCGCTCACGCGCGAGCTCGCTCATCGGCTGCGGCTGCCAGCTTTCGCGGTAATCGCCATCGATCTGGATGTGTCCGATGGGCTCGCAAAATGACGTGCCTGCCGCATGACGCACGGTGAGCTGGGTGATCTCGTAATCGAAATCCACAAAGCCCTCGACGATGACTTTGCCTTTTCCCGCGCGACCGCCTTTCTGCGCGTATTCCCACGCTGGCTGAATCTCTTCAGGACGTCTCACCGTGCTCTGGCCTTTTCCCGAGGAACTCATGATGGGCTTCACCACACAGGGCAAACCGATCTCCGCGACTGCAGCATGAAATTCCTCTTCGCTTGCCGCGAAACGATAAGATGAGGTTTTTAAGCCCAACTCCTCGGCCGCGAGACGGCGGATGCCTTCGCGGTTCATCGTGAGCTGGGTCGCGCGCGCCGTGGGAATGACGGTTGCCATTCCTTCTTTTTCAATTTCCGCCAGCGTGTCCGTCGCGATCGCCTCCACTTCCGGCACGATGAAATGCGGTTTTTCCAATTCGATTACTGCGCGTAACGCAGCGCCATCCAACATCGAAACCACATGCGACCGATCCGCCACCTGCATCGCCGGCGCGTTCGCATAGCTGTCCACCGCAATGACCTCGATGCCGTAGCGTTGCAACTCGATGACCACTTCCTTTCCCAGTTCGCCCGAACCACAGAGCATCACACGCGTCGCGCCATCAGTGAAAGGAGTGCCTATACTTGCCATGCCGCGAAGATAAGTACGAGATCCGCGCTGAGCGAATGAAATTTTGATCTCTTAAAAATCCGTTCCCTTGTCCCCAAGGTCCAGCTCCTTGATCCAGATGTTCCGATACCGGACATCATGGCCCTCGCATTGGAGTTTGATCCCGCCTGGCACATCGGTGATTCCTTTGCCGCCATCATTCCCGCCGTCGATCCCGGAATTCGCACCGCCCCATACCTGGTTAATGGTGACATCTTTGTGCACTTTTTCACCGTTGAAATACACCGTGACTTTCGCTCGCTCTGTCAGCTTGCCTTCACTGAAGCGCGCCGCGCGGAAGACGATGTCATACGAGTTCCATTGCCCGATGCCCTTGTATAAATGATAAGGCGATTCCGTTTCGTTGATCACCGCGCCCATGCCGTGCTTGGTCTTGTCGCCATCCTTGATTTGGATCTCATAGCGGTTCTGCAAATACACCCCGCTGTTTCCGCCCTTATTGTTGACGAGGAATTCCACATGCAGGCGAAAGTCACGATACTCCTTCTTCGTCACGATGTCCGCCGACCCGAACTTGCCACCCGCCGCCGCAGGATCATCCGTCTGCATCGCGGTTCCCTTGTCCACCGTATCCTCGACGATCTTCCACTTGATCGGCATCGACGATGCGAAACGCGGCCCCTCCCAATATTTCCATTTCGCATCCAACATCTCCCGGCTCCCGTCAAAAATGATCTCAGCCCCCTCAACCGGCTTCACACCCAAACCCACTTCCGCAGCCTTCACAGAAACCAACGACATCAAAAACAAAACGAATATTTTCATCACGGCACGATACGGAGGAAATCCGTCATGTATTTCAGATAAAGAAACAGACAGGAACCGCGATTTCCAAATCGCGACCTCGTGAGCGAATCAGTGGAACTGTTGCAGTCGCGATAGGAAATCGCGGTTCCTTTCCACAAAAAAACCGCCGGATTGCTCCGACGGTTTTTGGTGAAAGACTGGATTACGCTGCGAAGTTTTTCGCAACTTCGTCCCAGTTGACGATGTGCCAGAAAGCTTCGATGTAGGCGGGGCGTTTGTTCTGATAGTGGAGATAATAAGCATGTTCCCATACATCGAGTCCGAGGATGGGCGTGCTGCCGCAGCCGCCGTAGTCAGGTCCCATGAGCGGGTTGTCCTGATTGGCAGTAGAGCAGACGGCGAGGGTGCCATCGGCTTTTTTGCAGAGCCATGCCCAGCCGGAACCGAAACGAGTCGTGCCGGCTTTGGCGAAAGCTTCTTTGAACACATCGAATGAGCCGAAGGCCTTGTCGATGGCGGCCGCGAGTTCACCGGATGGGGCTTTTGAGCCGCCGGGAGCGATGACTTTCCAGAAGAAACTGTGGTTCACGTGACCACCGCCGTTGTTGCGCACCGCACCGCGGATATCCTCAGGCACGTCACCGAGGCTGGTGATCAGCTCGAGCGCGGATTTCGCCTCAAGGTCGGCTTTTCCGGCAATCGCGGTGTTGAGATTGGTGATGTAAGCTTGATGATGTCTGCCGTGATGGATTTCCATCGTCAGGGCATCGATGTGTGGCTCAAGCGCGTTGAGTGCATAGCCGAGTTCAGGTAATGTGTGTGCCATAAGATTTAAAAATAGGTGAATTGAAGTTTGAGTTGTCGCGCCTGTCTGAGGCAAGCATGATTGCGTCAACGCCTTACATCAACGCCAGCAAACGCAACCCCGCAAGCAGAAATCTCTCATGCCACCCGAACTCCTGACCCACCTGCCCCTGATCCTGACCGGACTCGCCACGTTTATGGCGGGTTGGGCCATCTCACAGCTCACCGCAACCCGGAAAAGCACCCGTCTCACCGAGCTTCTCAAAAATGAGGAACGGCGGGTTACCGAGCTGGAGACCCGTCTCGATGCGGAAAGAAAATCCGCCGCCGAAAAACAAATCCTGCTTGAACGTGCGGAATCCCGCCTCTCCGACACGTTCAAAGCCCTGTCAGCAGATGCACTCAAGGGGGCATCCGAACAATTTCTCCACCTCGCCAAATCCACCCTCGCCTCCCAAACGGAGGAAGCCAAAGGCGAAATCGAAAAACGTAAAATCGCCATCGAAACCCTGGTCAAACCTGTTTCCGATTCCCTTGGAAAATTTGAGCTGCGGATCGGCGAGATCGAGAAAATCCGCGAAGGCGCATACTCCGAGCTGAAAGAGCAGGTCCGCGCGCTTGGCGAAGGTCAGCTCGGCTTGCAAAAAGAAACCGCTTCCCTGGTCAAAGCGCTGCGTCAGCCCACGGGACGCGGTCAATGGGGAGAAATGCAGCTTCGCCGTGTCGTCGAGCTCGCGGGAATGCAAGAATACTGTGACTTCACGCTTCAAACCACGACCACGACTGACGAGGGCAAACGCCTGCGCCCGGATCTGATCATCAAGCTGCCGGGCGGAAAAACCATCGTGGTCGATTCAAAAACCCCGATGGATGCTTACCTCAACGCACACGAAGCTTCGGATGAAATGGAACGCGAGCGTTTTCTCGGTCAACACGCCCAACAAGTCCGCACGCACATCAAACAGCTCTCGTCAAAAAAATATACCGAGCAGTTCGATCACAGTCCGGAGTTCACCGTGTTGTTTCTTCCCAGCGAATCGTTTTTCTCCACCGCGCTCCATTCCGATCCCGGCTTGATCGAAAGCGGTGTGAATGAAGGCGTGATCCTCGCCACTCCAACCACCCTGATCGCCCTGCTCAAGGCCGTCGCCTACGGCTGGAGACAGGAAGCCCTCGCTCTCAACGCTAAGGAAATTTCCGCTCTCGGCCGCACGATGCACGAGCGGCTTGGAAAACTGGCCGACCATTTTTCCAAACTCGGCGGATCGCTCAACAACGCGGTCGATCATTACAACAAGGCGATCGGTTCCTATGAAACCCGTGTGATGACCACCGCCCGCAAATTCGAAGACCTCAAAGCCTCACCCGAGGGTGTTTCCCTGCCCAATATCGAGATCATCGATCAAACCACTCGGCCCCTGCTGATCCAACCGAGCACCGACCTCAAGGCCACGGATGATTTTGACTTTCTCGATGTCCCCGTAGAATCCTCAAAAAACGCAGCAAGTGATCTGAGGAGTGAATTGTAATTTCACTCTTCATCATTCGCTCTTTTTACACCCTCACCCGCTCGACATCCGCGCCGAGCATGAGGAGTTTCTCGTCGATGTGCTCGTAACCACGATCGATGTGGTAGAGACGCGAAATTTCCGTGGTGCCTTTGGCGCGCAACGCCGCAAGAACCAGAGCGGCGGAAGCGCGAAGATCGGAAGCCATGACCGGAGCCGCGGAGAGTCTTTCAACACCCCTGACAATGGCTGTTCCCTGATCCAATTTAATATCGGCACCCATCCTTTTCAGCTCGGCGCAATGCATGAAGCGTTGCGGGAAAATACTGTCTTTTACCACGCTGATTCCGGGAGTCGTGACCAACAATGCCGTCATCTGGGCTTGCATGTCGGTGGGATAACCCGGGTAAGGAGAAGTGTTGAGATCGACCCCTTGCAACTGCTCACCGCGCTCGACAAAGCAAGAGGTTCCGTCCCCGTTGAATTCAACACGATGACCGGATTTGATGATGGCCTCGGTGATGGCTTTCAAATGCTCGCGGTTGACGCGCTTGAGCGTCACGCCTTCGCCGGCCAGTGCGGCAGCAGCCATGAACGTGCCGGCTTCGATGCGATCCGGAATCACGGTATGCTCGACTCCTTTCAGTTCCTTCACACCCTCGATGACGATCCGACGGGTGCCGGCTCCGGTGATCTTCGCGCCCATGCCGTTGAGGAAATTCGCAAGGTCCAATACTTCGGGCTCGGCCGCTGCGGATTCGATCACGGTGATGCCCTCGGCCAAGGTCGCCGCCATCATCACGTTGTCCGTGCCGAGTACGGTCGGTCCGCTCTCGCCACGCAAATTGATTTCCGCACCGCGCAAACCATCCGGCGCGGTGAGGATGATATTTCCTCCTTCGAATTCAATCTTCGCGCCAAGCGCTTCCATTCCCTTGAGGTGAAGATCAACCGGTCTGTCACCGATCACGCACCCACCTGGCAATGAAACCACCGCGCGTCCTTTTCTCGCAAGCAAGGGACCCATCACACAAATCGATGCGCGCATGCGGCGCACGAGTTCATACGGAGCCTCATCAGATATGTCCGCGCACGAAATCCTCACGGTTCCGGAAGATCTTTCCACCTCCGCGCCGAGCGCGCTGAGAATCTGGATCATGTAGTTGGTATCCGAAACATCCGGCACGCGGCGGATGATGCAATCTTCTCCTGTTAGAATCGCAGCGGCAAGAATCGGCAACGATGCGTTTTTGGATCCGGAAATATTGATGGAGCCCTTGATGACAGAGCCTCCGTGGACGACAAGTTTATCCATTTCGATGTGTGATTTTATTGATATTGCGCGAATGGGAAACGGGCGATCCCGCCAAGATCCTTGCGGATCCCGATTTCCGTGAAACCGGATTTTTCCAAACAGAAGCGCACCTGTGAAGCCTGATCGTAACCAATCTCAAGCGCCAGCCAACCGCCGGGTTTAAGGAAACCCACCGAGTCCGGAATGAAGCGCCTGAGCAAATCCATCCCCTCCGGCCCGGCAAACAACGCAAGCGCGGGATCGTGAGCAAGCTCGGGGGCCATGGTTTCGGCCTCGCCCTGCGGCACATAAGGCAGATTGGCGACGATGATATCAAAGCTTCCGGTGACCTCATTGAGCAAATCACTGCGGAAAATATCCACATTGCCCAAACCTAGCTTGTGGGCGTTCTCGCGCGTCAAATCCAGCGCGCTTTCCGAAATATCAACCAAGGTGACATGACTGTTTGGCTTTTCAGCCGCAAGAGATAGCCCGATCACTCCGGATCCACAGCCGACATCCAATATCCGCAAGTGCTCACCCGTCACCTGTTTGAGAATCATTTCCACGAGCTCCTCGGTCTCAGGCCTTGGAATCAGACCGCGACCGTCACAGAGGAAATCACGACCATGAAACTGTACCTCGCCCAGCAGATGCTGTAGTGGAATTCCCTCGCCACGCTTTTTCAATATCTCACGCAGCGGTGCCAAAGTCGCCTCTTCCAAGGGGCGGTCAAACTGGGTATAAAGCTGCATCCGCGAGCATTCCAGAACCTTGGCAAGCAGATACTCCATATTTCGCCGCGCGTCTTCAATCCCCCGCTTTTCGAGATAACCCGCTCCGCCATTGATAGTTTCGAGAACCGACTTCATTCGCCACGCCTCTTATGAGGCATCTTTTCGCTCCACGCAAAGGCGGAAAGTCATCCAAACAGCGGTTTTGAGGTTGCGGTGAGCGGTGAGCTTGCTAACCGAGTGCATCACTTCCTCACTTTCCATTACAGGCATCGGCACACTCTCGGCACTTGGCCATGACGTTGAGTCGCATCTCGGAGCCGTTTCCTCCGGTGTTTCCGGGATACGATCGCTCGGAGATTTGCTCGGAAAAGACAGCCCGCACGCCCACCTCCACGGTGCCTGGATTGAGCCGCGGGAGCTTCTCAATCATCGCAAGTGGAGTCCGGTGACGATGACCGCCCTCCATGTTGCGAATCAGGCGGCTGCGGAGGCCGGCTGGAGCAAAGATGAACTTGCAGGTGCCGCGCTGGTGGTTGGCACAAGCCGCGGCAACGCTGCCGGCTGGCTGGGCGAATGGCCAAACAGACGACCTTTCAAATTAATGGCAGCAAGCAACACGATCCATAGCGAACCTGCTACCGCTATCTCCATCGAGCTCGGCATCCATGGCCCGAACCATGTTGTCGCAAGCGGCTGCTCGGCGGGACTCGATGCGCTCGGAATCGCGAAGCTTCTCATCGATTCCGGTCAAGCCGAGCGCGCGCTGGTGGTGGCGGTGGATCTTCCGCTGGTTCCGCTCTTGCTCGACAATTACGCTGCCTCTGGCCTGCTCGGAAGCGCTGCGATTCTCAACCCTCTCTCGCCGGAAAGCGATGGATTCCTCCCGGGTGAAGGCGCGGCTGCGATCGCGCTGAGCTCAACCCCGGCCGGAAACTTACGCCTCTCGTTTTTTGCCAACAATTCCGACGGAGCCGATCCCGTGGGAATCCCAAAAGACGGAGGAAGAACTTCGGAACTCCTGAAAAAAGCGATTGCCGCTTGCGGAAAACCCGGCGCGATTTGCCCCCACGCCACCGGAACCCAAACCCAGGCTCGCGCCGAAAACCATTTCCTGAACATCACCGCACTCGGATCCCGGCCCACGCTCCACTTGCTCAAACCCTATATCGGCCACACGGTCGGCGCGAGCGGGCTTCTTGAAAGCGCGATCCTGCTGGCCTTCATGAAACAGGGAAGTCTTCCGCAGAATTTAGCGGGCACATCCGGATTGCCCGGACTTTCCGCGCCCACCCGAGCCACATCCCCAACCGGACCCGTGTTCAAACTTGCCCACGGCATGGGCGGCCATAATGCTCTGGCTGTTTTTCATACGATCTCATGAACAGCCAACCCCGCATCGAAATTTCTCTGGACGATCAGACTTTGCGCGTGATCGCTGGCGGATCGACCCTGAAAACATTCGCCATATCTTCCAGTGCGAAAGGCATGGGCTTCACCGAAGGCAGCTACCGCACACCCACCGGAAATTTCGAGATCTGTGAAAAAATCGGCGACGGTTCCCCGCCAAGAACCATTTTCAAATCAAGAAGGCCGGTTGGAATCTGGAATCCAACCATCTTCACCAACGAGGATCTCGTGCTCACGCGCATTCTACGGCTCACTGGCAAGGACCCGGAAAACCAGAACACCTTTGATCGGTTCATCTATATCCACGGCACCAACCATGAGGAGAAGATCGGCCGCCCCGCCAGCCATGGCTGCATCCGGTTGCGCAACGACGAGGTGATCGAACTCTTCGATATGATACCCGATCAAACCGAAGTCATCATCCATCCCATGCAACAGACCAAAAACAAATTATTGTTCCTCGATTGCGATTCCACACTCAGCTCGATCGAAGGAATCGATGAATTGGCGCGACTCTCCGATCCGGCTGTTTTTGACGAAGTCGTGAAACTCACCAACGCAGCGATGAACGGGGATGTTCCGCTGGATGAAGTTTTCAAAAAGCGCATGGAGATCATTCGTCCCAGCCTCGGCATGATCCGCGAAGTGAGCCGATGCTATATCGATCACATCGTGGAAGGCGCGCAAAAACTCATACAACACGCCCGCGAGCAGGGTTGGACTCCGGTGATATTGTCCGGCGGATTCGAGCCCATCATCCGGCCATTTGCGGATCAACTCGGCATCGAACACGTCGAGGCCGTGCCGCTTCATTTCGATGCTTCAGGCAACTACGCCGGCTATGGCGAGAATTACCCGACCACGCGCAACTTGGGAAAAAACGAAATCATCCGGCAATGGAAAGCCGCGATGCTTCCGGAGAAAGTATTGATGATTGGAGATGGCACATCGGATCTCGAAACCAAACCGGATGTCGATCTGATGATCGGCTTCGGCGGTGTGGTTTCACGCGACAAAGTGAAGTCTGGCGCGGAAGCATGGATCACCCAACTGGATGATCTGTTATTATTAGAAATATTATCATCATGATCATCCGTTCATAGGTTGATAATATATCATATTGTTACTTGCATAATGCTTACAAAAACCTAACTTGCGTTCACAATGAGCACCAAAAAAGCAATTCGAGGCAAGCGCTACAGCGCTGAGGAAAAAAGCAAGATCGTAGCGTTCGTCAACGAGCACAACGCCAAAAACAAACGTGGCGGGCAACTCACAGCGGCAAAAAAATTCGGCATCTCACAACTCACCATCGCCACATGGCTTAAAAAATCCGGAGCCAAGTCCACCGGCAAAGCCGCTGCGAAATCCACCAAAAAAACAGCGGGCAAATCCTCCCGCAAAACCGTTTCCACCACGGGCAACATGCAGAAAAAATTGAGCAGCCTGCTTGCACTTGGCAAGGAGATCGAAAAACTCGAGCGCGATCTGAAAACCAAACGCACCCAATTCGCATCCATCAAGGCATCACTCTGATCCATCTCTTCAAAAGCAAAAGCCGCCATCCACTTCGGATGGCGGCTTTTTTGTTTCCACATGCCCACATTCCCTACTTGCTATTCTATATTTTCAGTATATTATGAAAAATATGAATGCCAGCAGTGACAAGTTGAGGGAATCCAAAGAAGAATTCATCGCACAATGGGGCGCGCTCGGAACCCAGTGGGGAATCAACCGCACGATGGCTCAAATCCATGCCTTGTTGATGATCTCACCCGGGTCGATGTGCACGGATGAGGTGATGGAGGAACTCGAAATCAGCCGGGGGAACGCCCATACGAACCTGAAGGAATTGGTTGCTTGGGGACTGGTGCGAATGGTCGTGATCAAAGGCGATCGCCGCGACTACTACGAAGCCGAGAAAGACGTATGGCAAATTTTTCGGATCATCGCCCGTGAGCGCAAACGCCGCGAGATCGAGCCCGCTCTCGCACTGTTGAGCAAATGTGCCGAGGAGACCAAAGGACTCAAGGGAGAGGATGCGAAAGCGTTCCATCAGCAAGTCAGCGAACTTCAGGATTTTGTCAGCATGGCGTCCCATCTGTCAGATCGGGTTGCAGCGATGAAACACAGCTTCGCCCTGCAGATCGCCTCAAAATTACTCGGCTGAACCCGCCACTTTTTATGAATTCGACAGTTGTCATCCTCGGAGCAAATGGCTTTCTCGGCCGCTATCTTTGCCGCCACTTTGCGAGAAACGGCCGCGAGGTCGTCGCGATCGCCAGAAACCGCAAGGGTTGGAGCGGAGACGGCATGTTTTTGAAATGGGACGGGGAAACCCTCGGACCCTGGGCGTACACCCTAGAAGGCGCGGAATTGGTGATCAACCTTTCCGGTCGCAGTGTGAACTGCCGCTATCATGCGAAGAATCGCGAGGACATCCTTTCAAGCCGGTTGAAATCGACCCGAGTGATCGGACAAGCCATCGCCGCATGCCGCGTTCCGCCGAAATTGTGGATCAACTCAAGCACCGCAACATGGTATCGCCATGCGGAGGACGGGGCGCAAAACGAATGGCACGGCACCTTGGGCAAGGGCTTTTCCTGTGAAGTGGCGGCCGCATGGGAAGACGCGTTCTTCGCCGCAAAAGTGCCAGCGGAAACCCGCAAAGTGGCCATGCGGATCGGAATGGTTTTGGCCAACGAGCCGGAAACCGTCTATGATGTTCTGGGAAATCTAACCAAAAAAGCCCTTGGCGGCACCATGGGCAGAGGCACTCAACGCATCAGTTGGATCCACATGGAAGATTGGTTGAGAGCCGTGGATTTTGTGATGCGTGATCCGTTCCTTGAAGGCCTGATCAACGTGACCGCACCGAGCTTTCCCACCAATCGCGAACTCATGAAGTGTTTCCGCGAAACCATGGGAATACCCTTCGGTCTTCCGGCAACCGAGTGGATGCTGAAAATCGGGGCGTTTTTCATGGGATCGGAAACGGAGTTGATCCTCAAAAGCCGTTGGGCGGATCCTTTGAGACTGCGCGAGGCCGGTTTCCGCTGGCGCTACCCAAAAGCCGCCGAAGCCATCGAAGACCTGGAAACCCGACAAGGTCTCAACGGGTTTTTCAAAGACTGCGGCCGCCGTAGCACCGGCGCCCGCGCCTGGTTGCCCGCAGCGACCAGATAGGAAAACGTGGCGAATCTCCAAAGGACCGCGCGACTGGAGTCGCGCGGTCCATACTCCTACATCACAAAAAACGCCCGGACTCACGAAGAGACCGGGCGTTTTGTCAGACAGTAATGAATTACTTGGAGTTCGAGATGAGGCTCGCTTGGCTGGCGCCTTTCTTGATCTTGCTGTGCTTGATCCAGCTCATGGTGGAACGGAGTTTTTCGCCCACTTTTTCGATCTGGTGGTTCGCGCCTTCTTTACGAAGCACGTTGAACTTCTTGTAGCCGCCTTCGTATTCGGCGATCCACTCTTTGGCAAACTTGCCGTTTTCGATCTCTTTGAGTTGTTGCTTCATGCGCTTCTTGACGGAAGCATCGATGATTTTCGGTCCAACGGACACATCACCCCACTCGGCGGTTTCGGAGATGGAGAAACGCATGCCGGCGATGCCTTGCTCGTTCATGAGGTCGACGATGAGTTTGAGCTCGTGAAGGCATTCGAAATAAGCCATCTCCGGCTGATAACCGGCTTCAACGAGAACTTCGAAGCCCGCCTTGACGAGTGCTGAAGCGCCGCCGCAGAGAACGACTTGCTCACCAAAGAGGTCGGTCACGGTTTCCTCACGGAAGTTGGTTTCGAAAATACCGGCGCGTCCGCTACCGATGCCGGCAGCCCATGCAAGAGCGGTTTCCTTTGCCTTGCCGGAGACATCCTGATGAATGGCGATAAGGCCAGGAACCCCTTTTCCAGCGACGAACTGGGAGCGAACCGTGTGGCCCGGACCCTTCGGCGCGACAAGGATCACATCAATGTTTTTGGGCAGCTTGATGGTTTTGAAGTGAACGGCGAAGCCGTGCGAGAAAAGCAGGGTTTTGCCCTTGGTGATGTTTGGTGCGATGTCCTTGTTGTAAACCGCGGGGATCACGGTATCAGGAGTTGCGACGAAAATGACGTCGGCGGCTTTGACCGCATCCGCCGTGTCCATCACTTCGAAGCCGAGCTTCTTGGCGACTTCACGGGATTTGGATTTCTTGTATAGGCCGATGATGACCTTGAATCCGCTGTCCTTGAGGTTAAGCGCGTGTGCGTGGCCTTGGGAGCCGAAGCCAATCACGGCGAGCGTCTTTTTCTTAAGCGATTTGAGATTCGCATCTTTGTTTGTATAAATCTTCGCAGCCATACCTAATCGATTTGTGATTTCGTTTTTGCCGACGGATTGCCACCAAGGCACCGCAGGGGCGCACAAATTGCCCATCCCTCCGCGCGGGGTCAAGCCTCCACTTGCAGCAATGTGTTGTAAGATGACGAAACCCTGTCGAAATGACGTGACCGAAAGATGAAATCCGAATTGGTCGAACTGATATGTGGCGAATTGCGCGCGCGTCTGGAACGCTTGGCAAAAGCGGCTATCGCTGCTCATGAAGCCGCAACCGATCCGGGATCGAAGGCCGAGAGCAAATACGACACGCGTAGCCTGGAGGAATCATATCTGGCCACAGGACAGGCACGTCAGGTCAAAGAACTCGGAGCGACCCTGATGACTTTTGAAAACCTGCGGCTTCGCGATTTTTCCGAAAACGACCCCGTCGATGCCGGCGCGTTGGTTACACTGCGCAAACCCGGCGGTCTTCAAACAACCCGTTTTCTGCTCGCGCCCGCAGCTGGCGGGCTGGAAATCCTTCATGATTTTGAAGAGATCACTTTGCTCAGCCCGGAAAGTCCGCTTTACGAAAAACTCTTGGGCAAAATGATCCGGGAACATGTTGAAACGCCCGACTTCCAAATCGTGGCGATCCGCTAGTGCAAACCCGCCGCCTCGAGCGCAAGCGCCGCCGCTCCGATCGTGCCTGCCTCATGTCCAAACTTGGCCGGCAAAATCGCAAGATGATCTTTGAAAGGAGCCGAGAGCTGTTGCAGGAGATGCTCGCGCAAGGGTTTGAAAAGCAACTCACCCGCACGGGCCACACCGCCGCCGACAATCAAAGCTTCCGGATTCAATAACCAACACGCGTTCATCATGGAAGTCGCCAACATGCGCCCGGTCATGTTCCAGCGCGCCAGTGCGATTTCATCCCCATGCTGCGCCGCCTCCGCAAGTGCGGCCGGCGAACAGTCTTCGATATCTTTGGAAATCCCCGCAGCCAGATATGCCTGCTGGGCATCACGAGCGATCTCCCCGTTTCCGATGTAATCTTCGAGCGCTCCTAAATTTCCATAGTGACCGCGTCGACCCTGAAAATCGATCGATGTCTGGCCGATTTCACCCGCGCCGTAATTCGCACCACGTATCATTTGCCCATTCACAATCACGCCGCCACCCACACCCGTCCCCAGAGAAACACAAACCAGATCCTTGAAACCCCTGCCCGCACCCAACTTCCATTCCGCGTACGCCATACAGTTCGCGTCATTATCCGCCACCACAGGCAATTCCAACTTCGCCTCGAGGATGCTTTTCAGCGCCACATTCTGCCAACCTCTTACGTTAGTCAGATTGAATACCGTGCCCTTTTCAAAATGAACGAAGCCCGGCATCCCGACTCCAACCGCCGCGATTTCCGAGTGCCTCAGACGAAGATCCTCAACCGTGCGCACCATCAGCGCGATCAGCGGTTCCGGTCCGTCAAAATCCTGTGTCGCGATTGGTGGCGCCAAATCAATGATTTCCGAACCGCGCACGACTCCGGTTTTCACACTGGTGCCGCCGAAATCGATGCCGATTGCCAAGGAATGTTCGCTCATTGCCGCGCACTCACTAAAGAGCAATAGCGAAATTATCTAGATTAATCCTAGATATTTTTAACCACGAAAATCACGAAGCGCACGAAAGGAGAAAGAATTGCGGAGATATTTGCACATTACCATTTAATCCGTGAGCCATATGCGGTTAAGTCCTGATTTTTTCGTGCTTTTGGTGTATTTCGTGGTCAAAAAATCATTCAACGCTGAAGACCCGCCCCGCAACGAGCCTCAATCCCTCCAAGGTCAGGTCGAGATCCACTGAGGAAATCTCCGGCAAGCCTTGCGCCGCGAATGTGGCACCGCCACCTGTGGCGACAACCGACGCTCCACCACCGATTTCCGAGACAATCTCATGTAAAATTTCCCGAATCATCCCCCGATGTCCGGCAACTACCCCGATCCGCAGAGCTTCCAGGGTGGTTTTGCCAATGGCTGATTCGTATCTTTCAGGCTTAACGCGTGGTAACTGCGCCGTTTTGGACGCGAGATAGTCCGTCATGCAGTCCATCCCGGGAGCGATCACCCCTCCCGCAAAATTTCCTTTCGCCGTCATGACACTGAAAGTGACGGCCGTTCCAAAATCGATGGCGATTCCGGGAGCATGATATCGTTCTTTCAAGGCAACGACATTCGCCAACCGGTCATGCCCCACTTGCTCCGGACGATCGATCTCAAATCCATACCCCAGAGGGCTTTCATGGGTCAGTCTGTGGTAGGCGGCATGATTTTCAAAAAACCTCCTCAGCAGATCCTCTTTTTCAGGAACCACCGACGCAACAGCCACAGCCGAAAAATCCAAACCCCCGGCCAAGGCCTGAAGCGAAAGCACCTCCAGATCCTGCGTTGGCACCACGGCGGACCATTCCATCAAACCCCTGGCATTTCCCAGGCGGAACTTGGTGCGCGAATTCGAGTTATCGATCAAAAGCCAAGCCATGATGTTTCCCAGTTGGAGGATTTAAATACGGTTTCATAGCCACTTCCAAGCACGGGCAACGGCTTTGAGCTTTTGATTTTCAGGGTGCCGCCGTTCATTTCGAGATTTATCTCACCTTTAAGCGCCTCTGCCTCCAACCAGAATTTAAACCAAATTTCGGTGAACCCTTTTTCCGGTGCTCCCGCAAAGGTCGAATCCGCAGGCTCATGTTTCACCCCATCTGCCGTGACCAGACGCACCGGCTGCTTGAGATCGTGATCCTTTTCTCCGCTTTTTTTCAAATGCGCTTCAAGCCAGACATATCCCTTGTCCTTTTTCAAACGAATTGCCTGAATTTCAAAACGCGCTTTGGGATCAGGCGAGGATTCATAGCTTCCCATGATCAACATCCCTAAAAATAACGTGGAAACCACCAGGCCCACCGCCAAAAAAAACCGTAACCCCTGACGTTTCAT
>JBIKNX010000144.1:0-6958 GCA_044358435.1 Luteolibacter sp. | reverse complement strand
TCTCCCCTTCAAGGATGAAAATGCTGGATACGGGAGGAATCACATCCCGCCCTTCGGCCGGCTTTGGACTGCGAGACTTCGATCCATTCATAGAGCTGATGCCGGGCAACTCGTTAAGACTGATCCGACCAATACGAATCCCGGCTATTTCCGACTGATTCTCGGAATTTGGGCAAGTTGGCATGGTCTTTCTGCTTTGAGATTGAGCTTTCGTGGAAGAATGCGAAAGTTGCAAAGAATCCGAGAAGAAAAACCGGAGAAAAAGGCCCTTCCATCATTCCGATAATTCGGTGATCCATACCACAAAACAAACCGACGAGATTCTCGAGGCGGCCACGCGTGCCGCGAAAGCTACGGATGAAGCCGTGCTGTCCATCGAATGCTGGTGTCTGCACGGAGCCGTTGGCACAGCGGCCGATTGGCGTTCGTTCGCATCCGCCATGGCGAAACAGGGGATCGCAACCCGCGCGGTCGATCTCTGGCGGTTTCTCCAATGCGAAAGCGTGCCCATGCCAGAGTTCGGGAAGCGTCTCAATGCGGATGCCGCAGGCGAAGTCTCCCGCAGCCGACGCCGCATTTTGGTCGGCTACTCAATGGGCGGTCGCCTCGCCCTGCACGCCTTGTTGGAAGATGGCCCGTGGGATGCCGCCGTGATCATTTCCGCAAACCCCGGTATCCGGGATCGGCAGGAAGCCGCCCAACGCAGTAGTCTGGACGCGCATTGGGCAACCCGAGCCCTGACGGAATCGTGGCCGGATTTCCTCTCCGCATGGAACGCGCAACCCATTCTCGGCGGCGCGCGGCGCGACGAACGGGAGGATAAAAGACTCATCCAGCGCCGCCGTGAAATCGCACGCAGCTTTGTTGATTGGTCGCTCGGAAATCAGGAAAATCTCTGGGACCGCCTGACAGAAATCAAAATCCCCGTGCTCTGGATCGCGGGTGAGCATGACGATAAATTCTCCGCCATCGCCCGCGAAGCCGCAGCGAAATCTCCTGATTTTTCCCTCGCCATCGCTCCCGCCGCGGGTCATCGCGTGCCATGGGAAAACGAAGCATGGCTGAATGAAACCATTCATGATTACCTGTCACGGCCATGAGCGGGGGATTTAAAATCACAGGGGTTGTTTTGTTTCTGATCGGACTGGTGATTTTTACCATCTTTTACGCCAAACCCCGGATTGGATCATGGTATCGAGAGCATCAAATCACCCGCAACAAGGAGGCGGACTTGAAAACCATCCTTCGGGAAAAAAAACTGAAGCTCGGCTCTGCGGTTTTCATCCGCGCGTTCAAAGAAGAACGCGAACTCGAGTTGTTTGTGAAAAACGAATCGACCCGAAAGTACGAGCTTCTCCGCACTTATCCCATTGCCGCCGCCAGTGGCGTGCTCGGCCCGAAACTTGCGGAAGGGGATGGCCAAGTCCCCGAGGGATTTTATTTCTGTAACCAATCATCGATGAAGCCGGATAGCGCGTTTCACCTCGCTTTCAACATCGGCTACCCCAACGCCTACGACCGCGCACATGGCCGCACCGGTTCTTTCATCATGGTTCACGGTTCCAATGTTTCCATCGGCTGTCTCGCCATGACGGATGCCAAGATCGAGGAAATCTACACCCTCTGCCAAGCCGCACTCGATGCCGGACAACCGGTTTTCCGTGTGCATATTTTCCCCTTCCGCATGACCGAGCAGCGTATGCGGCAAGCCGCCTCCAGCGAACATCACGGGTTCTGGAAAAACCTCAAAACCGGCTACGATCTTTTCGAGACAAACCGCGTCCCGCCGGACATCGGAGTGAAGGACAAGCGGTATACCTTTGATTCATAAAAACCTTATGCCCACACAAAACCATCCGCTCATCGATTCCATCACTAAGCCCCTCGCGGACAACGCGGAGCTCAAACTTTCCGCAGAGCGGATTCTGGAACAAACTTTCGATCCCGAACATCCGAGCGTGCCACAAGCCATCGAGCGGTTGGAGGCGCGTGATAAGAAAAAATTTCCTGCGCTCGGCAAGATTCTGCTCTGGGTGCTGGCGCTGGCGGGGTTGGGGCTCGGGATTTACGCAGATAGGGAGGCGATGCGAATGCTGATCAAGTTCGATCGTATGTTTGGATTCAGCGAACCGTTGATATTTTCGCACCCCGCCGGGCTTACCGCACAGGAACAACTTTTGTTAGGTGATCCGGAGCTTGATGCGTTAAGGCAGAAAGAACTGCTCCTGGAGAGTGATCCGACCCATCCCGCATACTATGCGGAGTATGCCCAGGCCTATGAATCAACAAAGGGTGTGCTGCCACCTGATTTTTTGGAAACCGCCGCGCGCATTGATCCGGAAAACTCTTTTTTCCCCTACTGGGCTGCGGGCGTGATCATTAAAGATTCGCTTGAGAGGCTTCCCAAAACATCTTCGCAACCTCCTCGATATGTGGACGGTGTGAAGTTGCGTTCGCTGCCCACCCCCACGGAATATGCCATCAAGGATCAGGCCGCTTACGATGAAGCGTTGGCATGGGTCAAAAAAGCCAGCGCGCTCCCGAAGTTCGAAAATTATGAGATCAAGATGATGAAGGCAAGAATGCGGCTTGTCGCACCCTGCAACACATTCGCTGGCTTCCTCCGTGCGATAATGATTCAATATCAAAATCCTTCATCAGGGGTGATGCCGATGATGAAGGTTTCCAATCTGATGGATGCCCGCGCCGATGAGCTTTCCAAAAAAGGCCAAAAAGAGGATTTCCTCCTGCTGGCCGCGCAACGGGACGCGTTCTTGTATAAATGGGCTCATGCTGAAAATGCAAATTTGGTCAGCGAGTTGGTTTATAACGCGATCGCTTCCGGCGCGGCCTTCAATTTTCATACCGCGGCGGATCGTCTGGGTCTAACAGAAATAGCGGAAACCTATCGTAAACAGAGTGAAGGCTTTACCGCCGAACGTGACCGTCGCGATCTTCGCCAGAAGAAAGATGATAAAACGGAGAGGTTCATCCATGCGCGCGCCTCATCACTGAGCCGTCTCGCGCTTCCCATGGTAGGCAACCAAGTTCAATCGCCTCCACCGCTCGACGACAACGATCTGAAACCTTTGCGGATGGCGGAGCATGAAGTTCTGGGTCGGATTGGGATCTTCTCGGTCGCTCTGATTCTCCTGTTGACCACGCTTTTCGTTTTTCTGTTCCGATTTCTCGCGCCCAAAGCCGTCCGTCAAACCGCCAAGCGCATCGCGTGTCTGCTCAAGATCTCCGATTGGGCCTGGATTTTCAGCTTGGGCGTTGCCTTGCCTGTCTTGGTGTTTCTCTACATCCAACGCCTCTCACCCGTCAGCGGCAGGGATTACGGTTCCAGCCATTTCCTCTTCGTGTTTCCGGGGCTGCATCTCAGCGCATGCTTGCTCGCCTTGTTGCTCGCTCCCGCGGTCGTCGTCCGCTGGCGCCTGACCCGCCGCGCCGCGGCATTCAAATTCGGATCGCGTCTCGATCTGCTATCCCTGCCGGTGCTTGGGGCGATTCTGATCTGCTCGCTCGTCGCTTATCCGGTGCTGGTGAAATTCAACCTCAACAAGATGACCCAAATTTTTCTGTTGGCTCCGCTGGTCGGTTGGCTCGGTTTCGTGTTTTTCAACGGCCTGCGCATTTTCCTCGGCAGTGCCCGCTCACGCATCATCCAAGCCGCAACCGCCATCGCCGTGATTCCCGCATACCCCCTGGCCATCCTCGCACTCTGCCTCGCCGTGCCACCCTACTTTGCCGGGGAAAAACACTGGCTGCCTCAGGACAAGCTCCACCTTGTCGATCCCGATGCCCCGGACCTCGGGGCCTATGAATTGAAAGTCGCCGCGCAGAAGCGCAAAGAAACCAACGCAATCTTGGGAATCAAGTGAGGTTTTTTTTCAGGTTTTTTAAAATCTCGGAAGCGGGATCCAAAACCAAGCGATTCAACCGGGTTCAGCCATGGAAAATTCCTTGACGTCCGAATCTCGAATCCTAGTCTCCCATCCCTGAACTTCTCTGGATTTCCTCATGGTATGAGTCGCGTGAGTTCTTCGATGAAAGTATGGTCATTCAAGTCTCGTAATCCCTGTCCACCTTGAAAATTTCCACTCTCCACCGCTTCACCGCTGTCCGCTTTATGTTTAAATCCTTCCGCCTCATCCCGCTTCAGATCCTAGGTGCTTGGTTGCTCGTATCGGCTTGTGCTTCGGCACAAAACCAGGCAGGTCAGGAAATTCTCTATCCCAGCGCGGCTTTTTCAAAACTCGACACCTTCGAGGGGGTGAATCTGGAAGACGCTGACAAACTCTATAAAGCGCTTGATTTTCAAGGCGCTTACGCGGCTTACAAGGCCTATTCGTTTGAGTTTCCGAAAAGCAAGGCCATGCCTTACGTCCTCCTCCGCCTCGGCCGCTGCCTCCACAAACTCGACAAGCGCAATGCCGCGATCAAAGCTTATCAGGACGTTGTCGATTACTATCCGGACGATGTCTCTTACGCCGCCGCCGCGCTCTACCACATCGGCGAATGCCACGGCCAAAACGGGGAAGAAGACAAGCAAACCGCTGTCTGGGCGCGCATGGTGAAGGACGATGGCTACGTCACCCAGCCAAATTCCGGCACGGCGCTCACCCATCTCGGTAACGCGATGGAGAAACTTGGAAAACACGAGGAAGCCGCCGAATACCAATGGCGCACGGCGGTCGCTTTCCTCCAGACCAATCACGCCGCCGCGGCTGCCGCCCGCGGTTCGGTTCTTCTGCACTATTCGGCTCGCAGCCCGAACCACGAGAAGCTCAAAGAATTCTACATCGCAGCCAGTGGCTTCGATGGTAGGGGTCAAAACATCGACAAACCCGAAGAAGACGCCCGTTATTGGGGTGCCGTTTTCAATACCATCCTGGATCCGAAAACAGAAAACGCTCTTCGCGAAAAAGCCTGCGCCTACTGGACCGCAAAACTCGGGGAGCGCTTCACCGATAACGATGAACTCCGCCGCCTTTGGTGCGATGCCAATCTTGTCCACGAGAAAAAACCGGACTCATGGAAAGCCCGGATGGAAAAGCAATTTGCGCTCAAACCCCCCACGATGGACCGCTTGGTGCAATGGTGCGGATATCTCAGACCCGATCCCAAATTCCGCGCTGAATTTTTCGCCAAGCATGGCAAAGCGATACTTGCGGCCTTGAAGCCAAATGAAATGATAGAATTGATGGCGAGACTTCAGCACCACCAACAGATGCACGAGGAGGCACAGGTCGTCATGCGCGCCATCCGCACCGATGCCATGTCCGACGAGGAAATCAAACGTTTCGCGATGCTCTGCGCCAACTATCAGACGGAGGAGGAGGTTCTCCGGCATTTCACCCGCATCAAGGACAAGTTATTCGCCACGAAGGCGCGCTTCGATTACTACCTGTCCAAGAGTCATCGCAATCCTCCCTTCATGGAAAAGGCGCTCGCCGAAATCCCCGAGCTCTCCAAATCACCCCAATACGCCGATGGCCTGACTTGGACCAAAGCAACCCTGCTTCAAAACCTGGGCCGTCACCAGGAAGCGATCGAAGCCTTCCGCTCCGCCAACAAGCAACCCGATTCCACCTTTGAAATCGCCAATTGCCTGGTCGCCCTAAAGCAATACCCACAAGCTATTCAAACCGTCAGTGAGCTTGAATCGGTCGGCGGTGCCGTCGCCTCTTCTGCCGGCTTGAAAGTCGCCGATATTTACAAAATTTCCGGAGATAAAGCCAAAGAAGTCTCCCAACTCCGCACGGTTCTGCGTCGCTATCCCAAAACCAGGGAATCCGCCGCCGCTCATGATCGCCTCGAAAGCTACGGAGTCGCCCTCGTTGGCGGCGAAGCCGAAGCCAAAAAATAATCCGCTCCCCCTAGAAAGATATCTCCTGATTCACCTGTATCCGACAAATCCCACCATTCGCCTCAAATCACCGGCATGAAGTCCACAACCTCTTTCCTCACAAGCGCCACCGCCACGCTCGCATTGGCCACCACTCTGTTCCCGGTTCTCGCATCCGCTCAGGAAGAAAAACCCAACGATCGCCCGCGCGTTTCCGCCGCAGAGGTCGATCCGCAAGCGAAACATCTTTTCGACAAAGCGATGGAGCTCATGGACTACAAGCAATACGAGCGCGGTCTCGCCATGCTTAACTCGATTGTTCGTGACAACCAAGGCGCCCTCCTCGCTCACCGCGCCCACATGGCGATGGGTAAACACTACCTAGAGCAACGCGCCACTGCCGATGCGCTGAATCACTTCATGCTTCTCACCCGTATTCTCGCTCCAGTTCCTGGCGAGAAACAGTCCGAAGACGAAATTTCGCTCTATCAGGAATCCCTCTTCCAATCCGGCTTCACCCAATACACCGCTGGCCAATACGCTGCCGCTTTCCCTATGTTCCGCCGCCTCACCGAAGTCGCTGGAAAAACCACTTGGGCGAACCAAGCCTATTTCTACATCGGCATGAGCCACTACCACATGGGTAACTGGAACAAAGCCATCGATTCCCTCTCCCTTGTCGGAACAGAAGTCGCGGATGCCGAAGGCGATGACCTCGGTCGGATCGAAATCGGCCAGCGCTTTTATGCGAAAATCGTCGATGCCGATATACCCGTCATGCGCAAACTCAACCAGCCCATCCAGGCCATGGTGAAAGTCAGCAGCGGAGACTCCGAAGTCGTCACTGGTGCGCCTGTTCCTGGAAAAGATAATGAAATGCTCGCCTCGGTGCCTACCGCACTCGGCAACGCAAAAGCCAACGATGGCGTCCTACAAATGGTCGGTGGCGATACTTTGGAAGTCACCTATATCGACGATAGTACGCTTGATGGACAAAAAGGCGTTTCTCGCACCGGAAAAGTCCGTGCCGTCAGCACCGGAACGGTCGGTTTCTACCTAGGTGATAACTCCACTCCGGCCTACATTGCTTACCCTGGCCAACCTCAG
>JBIKNX010000143.1:0-6988 GCA_044358435.1 Luteolibacter sp. | reverse complement strand
TGGTTCCTGAAATCGCCAACGAATGGGTCAATACCGGGTTATCAACCAAACGCGAAAAACAGGCGAAATCAAAAAGGATGTCCTACCGCTCCATCGCCGAATTCATGTCGGAGCGCTATCATACGGACATCCCGACCCTGATCACCCTGAACCCGGGTAAAAACATCCATGGCTTAAAAACGAAAGACGATATCACGGTGCCCAATGTCGTTCCGTTTCTCGTTGAGGACCTCACCGACCGCGCATGGAAAGAACTCGAAGATCTCTCGGAACGCCATGTTGTCGTTGATACGAAAATGAATCAGGTCCGCATCTTTGCCGCCGCACCGCGCCCGACCATCATCACCGATCCCAACGCGCCCGTCTTGACCAGTGCCAATACCGGCCTGCTCGCCTCATTTCCCATCACTCCCGGAAAACCCCAGTTCATCCGTTTCGGCTCATGGAAACTCCAGACCATGGTGGCCTTGCCCTGGTGGCGCTTTGATCAACAACTTCTCGACACCGGAAAGCGCTCCGAAGAAGCCCTGATGATTCCACCGGGACCGAACTCGCCCGTCGGCATCATCTGGTGCGGCACAACCCGCCCCGGAATCGGCATGCATGGCACCTCCGATCCTGAAACCATCGGACGCTCGCGCTCCGCCGGCTGTATCCGCCTCTGCAACTGGAATGCCATCCAACTTCCCCATCTCATCCGCCCGGGAGCCACGGTGGAAATCCGTTAAAGGTGATTTTTAGCCATGAAGTCTTTCACCAGGTTCTCCCTTCGATTTGCAGCTTACCTTGTCGTGATCGGTTATCTTCTTGCCGATCTTTTTCTCTTCAACGGACCGTTAAACCGACGTATCAGCGCTTCCCGCCCGGATAGCGAAACATCCATCGCCGCCGACAAGGCAAACGGCGTTGTCGCTCGCGTTTTTGGATATAAAATCACCCGCACCCAGCTTGACCGGGCTATCCATGAACGTCTTTTCCTCGAGGGAAAATCAATATCGGATCTCTCACCATCCCAAAAGAAACTCGTCGAGTATGCCGCCCTCGGCGAGCTGATCGACCACGAACTGATGCGGGTGAAAGTCAAGGTGAACACCAGGATCCTTGAAGTCTCCGATGGGGAAATCGATGCCCGACTCGAACTCTTCGCAAAAAAATTCAGCACCCGTGGTGAGTTGGAGAGCGCCATCAAATCCCAAGGTTTCAATAACATCCGGGATTTCAGAAATCGCCTGGCCGCAAGAATCCAACAGGAAAAATATGTCGCCTTGCGAGTGGACCCCCTGATCACTGTCAGCGAAGAGGAAATCTCCAAATTTTACGAAGATTACCGGGAAGATCTGAAAATCCCCGAACGCGTCCGTGTGCGCCACATTTTTATCTCGACCCTCGGCACCCCGCCGGATCAGGCAAAACAAAAACTGGAAGCCGCCCTGACCGAAATTCAAAACGGATCCAAAACGTTCAAAGAGATCGCCCTCGAGATGAGCGAGGATCAGGCATCAAAGAACCAAGCCGGAGACCTCGGATGGATGTCCCGCGAACGAATCCCCGAAGATTTCGCAAATCCGATTTTCCAACTCGAAAGAAACAAACCCTCGCTGATCCAAACCAAACTCGGCTGCCACATCGTCGAACTGACCGATCACCGGTCTGCCGAGACCCCCGCTCTCGAGGCGGTTCGCGATAAAATCAAAGAGGCGATCTCCGTCACCAAACGACACCAGGCCGTCAATGATTTCCGTGCCTCCCTGCGCGAATTCGAAAAGAAAAAAATCGATATTTATCACGACCGTCTGGCCCCGTGATGCTTTCCCGACTCATATAACATGAAAATCACCGTTCTTGATGGCCACACCCTCAACCCCGGGGACAACCCGTGGACTGAAATCGAAGCCCTGGGTGACCTCACGGTTTATCCGCGGACAAGCCCCGACCAAATTGTCGAGCGCGCCAAGGATGCCGAGATCATCCTGACCAACAAATGCCCGCTTGGCGCGGAAACCCTTGCCCAACTGCCCAAGCTCAAATTCATATCCGTCCTCGCGACCGGATACAATATTGTCGACACCGCTTACACGGCCCAACACAACATCCCCGTTTCCAACGTCCCCATCTACAGCACCGATGCGGTTGCCGAATTCGTTTTTTCCGTGATTCTGGACTTTTTCAAAAAACCCGCGCAACACAGTATTTGGTCTCACGAAGGCGTATGGCAGAACAGTCAGGATTTCTGTTTCTGGAAAAATCCAAATTTCTCCGAACTCTCCGGAAAAACCATGGGTATCATCGGATTCGGTCGCATTGGCCAGCGCACCGCCGAACTCGGCGCCGCATTCAAAATGAAGATTCTGGCAAATTCCCGATCCCGCTCCGCCTCCGTTTCGTTCCCTTTCGAATGGGCATCCATCGACGATATCCTCGAACAAGCAGATATCATATCCCTGCATTGCCCCCTCACGCCAGAAACCCAAGGACTCATTTCCAAGGACTCCATTGGCAAAATGAAATCCTCAGCCTTCCTCGTCAACACGGCACGCGGACCACTTGTCGATGAGGCCGCTCTTGCCGAGGCGCTCAACGCGGACCGCATTGCCGGCGCCGCGTGTGATGTTGTCACGTCCGAGCCCATTCTCTCGGCAAATCCCCTACTCGGAGCCAAAAATCTCACTCTCACACCCCACATCGCCTGGGCCGCCACCGAGGCCCGCCAGCGGCTTATGGCCATTACCGCACAAAACATCCGGGCGTTCCAAAACGGAAATTTGATCCATTTGGTGTGATTTCGAGGACCACATTTCTCCTTGCCTAGCCAAAATTAGCGGTTTATGGGGTCCTACCCTGTTCAGGGACCAACACCCATGAAGTTACACACACGGAAAGTCAAAAAGTCCGCGATGCTGGCTCTCGCAAGTCTCGTCCTCGTCACCAGTTGCGCCAGCAGCCTGAACCCGAAAGGCGAGCCATACGTCGTAAAGTCGGTCCAAGAAGGCAAGGCATCCTGGTATTCCATCAAAACCAATTCCGGCACCCGTACTGCCAGCGGCCAGAAGCTTTGCAACCATTCTCCCACCGCTGCCCACAAAACCCTGCCCATGGGCACCAAGGTACGCGTCATCAACCTGGCGAACAACAAATCCGAAGTCGTCACGATCAATGATCGCGGACCCTACAAAAAAGGCCGGGTCATCGATGTCACCATAGGAACCGCCGAAAAGCTCGGCTTTGTCAAAAACGGCATCGCTCCCGTCAGGGTCGAGGTCCTTTCGAAAAAAGGCGAATAGGCGGCACTCCCGCCGAAGACAACTCATGGTGAAAGACCTTGGAATGGCGTGGTTTACGTCATTTGTTCGACACTCTGGACGATGCAGTCCGATTTCTTGAAATTTCTTCCATTTTCGACTTGCCAAGAACACGCAGGTCGCTAGGTTGCGCGCCCCATGCCACGAGTAGGAGGAAAAGCAAAAACACGGAAGGCCGTCGCCAAGCGCTTCAAAGTCACTGGCACCGGGAAGGTACTTCGCCGTCATCAAGGAAAACGCCACTTGCTTCAATGCAAGAGCCGCAAGCGCAAACGCGCTCTCGGTAAAGCGGGCCTTGTTTCGGCCGCTGACATCAAAAATGTCAAAGAGAACCTTCCTTTCCATTGATCGAATAGCAAACGACAGCCCACGACCTCGTCCGCGTAACGGACGACCTTTACGCAGCCTGATCCGATAAACCGGAGACACGAACAGGTGAGACTGCGGAAGGAATGATAACAAAACGACTTGTTCACAACCAAACAACAACATGCCAAGAGCCACCAATTCCCCAGCAAGCCGCAAGCGCCGCAAGCGCACGCTGCTTAGGGCAAAGGGCTTCCGCGGTTTCCGCTCGAAGCTCTTCCGCTACGCCAAGGACGCTGTCCGTAAGGCGCAACAATACGAATACCGTGACCGTAAAAAACGCAAAGGCCAATTCCGCCGCCTCTGGACCCAGCGTATCAACGCTGCCGTCCGTAACGAGGGAATGACCTACTCGCGTTTCATCGAAGGCCTCAAAGCCGCCGGAATCGAAGCTGACCGCAAGATCCTTTCGGATCTCGCGATCACCGACGCCGCCGCTTTCTCAGCCATTGTTGCACAAGCCAAAAAGGCCCTCGAGAACAAGGCGAAAGCCGCTTGATCGAAAAAGCCTTCTGTTAAAATCAACCAAGCCGCCGGACAGCAATGTCCGGCGGCTTTTTTGTGGATTCAAGATGCCTCTGTCTCACACCCAAACCGATCGCCCAACGGATCGATCCCTTGCAAAAACCTAACCCTAAAGAGGAAAATAGAACCGCAGATGGACGCAGATTAACGCAGATAATCAAAGAGTTGCATCGATTGTCAGTTTCACCCTCAGGGTGAAGATGGAATTCTTCAGAAGATTCTTAAAATCAACGTCCATCTGCGTTCATCTGCGGTTCATTTCTCTTTCTAGGCTAACGGATCAAGGAAATGGGAGATTTGAGAAATATCCCTAGAAATCATAGGGTCAATTGATCAATTCGGGACTGGAATTGTTCAACACATCGATCATGATTCCAAAAATGAAATCTTTCCTGCTCACCCTGCTGCTGTGTTCGAATCTCATGGCAACCACCATTTCCGTCGTCCCGATCTACGAACCGCTCACGCTGCACGGAACAGATACGGGCGATATTATCACGGATATCGGTGAGGCCCTTCAAGCCACTGTCATGCCCCGCCCGATGGCGATCACAGGTGCAATCCCCGAAGCCTTGGTGGAAGCCATTCGCACCCCTCATTCCATTCCAACCAATGCCCCGAATTACAAAGTCAAAGAGGCCAATCTTTTGATTCTCTGCAATCTCTCCATGGCCGCGGAAATGACCGAACAAGGTATGACGGTGACTCTGGATATTTCAAAAATCGAAATTCCGGCAGATATCGACATGACCGCCCGCCAGCTCATAAGAATCACTTTTGCCGCTCTTCAAAAAACCCTGGAAGTTTATCAACAACAGCAAACGGAACCCCTCCACGTGGAAATCAAAATCACAGGCGCCACCGAAAAAAACCTGACCCTCAAAGACCTCGAAGCGACCTTCATTGTCCCACCGGCCCATGATTGAATGGCAGAAGCCCGGGAAATCCTTCCGTTTTTCTCCGAATCCGAAAAAAATCAGCCGATATGATCTTCAGGGTTGGACGATTTGGAGTTCCTGTTCATTCTTCATTCATCCGATATGCCTAACTCTGCCAACAAAGACCCACGCCCATTCAAACGCGCCATTCTCAAACTCAGTGGTGAAGCCCTTCGTGAACCCGGCTCCACGGACAATATCTCACCTGAAATCGTCCAACGGATCGCGGCGGAAATCAAAGAGGCCGTCGATTCCGGATTGGAACTCGGCATCGTCGTTGGCGGAGGAAATTTCTGGCGCGGCGCAAGCGCTTCAGCACGGGGAATGGATCGGGCCACAGCCGACTATGTGGGCATGCTCGCCACAGTGATGAATGCCCTCGCACTCGAAGGCGCCCTATCGCACATCGGCGTTGACTGCACCGTCATGTCCGCCATTGAAATGAAAAACGTCGCGGAGCCTTTTATCCGCCGTAAAGCGGAGCAAAAATTGGACAAGGGAGTTGTCATTATTTTCGCGGCAGGAACGGGGAGTCCGTTCTTCTCCACCGACACCACTGCCGCCCTCCGTGCCAGCGAAATGGGTGCCGATGTCATCCTCAAGGCCACGCAGGTCGATGGCGTTTACTGCTCCGATCCACGCAAAAACCCCGACGCCAAACGCTTCGAAACCGTAACCTTTCAGCACTGCCTGGAAAACCGGCTCAACGTCATGGACGCCACCGCCTTCAGTCTTTGCATGGACAACCAGATACCCATCATCATCTTCGATCTCGGCCCGAACGGCAACCTCTCACACGCCCTTCACTCAAAACCGATCGGCACCCTCGTCCACGGCGAGTAACTTCTTTATTCCAAAATCATCATTCCCTATTTTTATGTCAGACCCATCCCAAGCCATTAAAAAAGTCGAAGCCGACATGGAATCCGGTATTGAACACCTCGTTCATGATTTTTCCGGGGTAAGGACCGGCAAAGCTTCCCCCTCGCTCATCGACAATCTCGATGTCTATGTGCATGCCTATGGCGGCGTACAAAAACTCAAAACACTCGCCGTGATCAACACACCCGAGCCTCGCATGCTCAATGTTCAACCTTTCGATCCATCCACCACACGCGATATCGAAAAAGCGATCCGCGAATCCAAACTCGGTCTTAACCCGGCCGCTGCCGACCGATCCATCCGTGTACCCATCCCGGAGCTTTCCGAAGAACGCCGTAGGGATATGGTCAAACTGATCAAACAACTCGCCGAGGAAGCCAAGGTCCGTCTCCGCTCCGCCCGCAAAGCTGGGCTCGACGAAGCCAAAAAAATGAAGGCCGATGTCATCCTCACCGAGGACTCTTTCAAAGATTACGAAAAACAGGTCCAGGACCTCACCAACAAATACACCAAAAAAATCGATGAACTGGCAGTCGCCAAAGAAGAGGACCTGATGAAGATTTGAATTCCACGTTTCAAAATTCAAATTTTAAGAAAGAGCCCGGGACTTCGCAACCCGGGCTTTTTGCATGTCTGGCATCCCATGGAAATTTGGATTTTGAAAATTGAAATTTAAAGTTTTTCCGCTTGCGTGTGATCCATATCTTCGCCTAAACCTTCGCCCCACCCGTAAGGGGCGTTAGCTCAGTTGGTAGAGCACTTGCATGGCATGCAAGGGGTCAGCGGTTCGAATCCGCTACGCTCCACTTGCGGGGTTTAGGGATTTCTTTCTTGCGCCCTTTCGATTGTGATCCTAAATTTTCCGATTCATGCAACTAATTTGCATTTATTTGGGGTTTATCTAAAAGGCAGGCAATGGGACACGCATCCGTGTGGGTGATTTGACGCAAGAATGCCGCCGATGCGATTGCACTGGGG
>JBIKNX010000012.1:0-22843 GCA_044358435.1 Luteolibacter sp. | reverse complement strand
AGCGATAGTTCTCTCTACCCATACTACCTCGTTTACGTCTCCGACCAAGGTTCCGCACCCATTGGTAAAGGGCAGGCCCGCGAACTGCTCAAATTTATGCGCAGATCCACTCGCGGCCAAAGTACACCGTTCCCGGAACTCGTCAGTGCCTTCCTCGCGCAAACCAACCACTGCAAGGACATGTCCGCCTGCTCCCAGCTTCTCAACCAAGCCATCGAATCCATCCAAGGCCACGAGGCCGCCCAATCCGAATCCACCGTGTTTGACTTCGGCGGCTATGACAACCCCTTCGCCGGGCAGGACATGGACGACTTCGAACTCATCTCATTCCTCGTCCTCCGTCCATGATCGATCTCCCCGAAACTTGGCGGGTTGAATCTAACGGAAAGCGCCTCAATCTCAAATCCTTCACTCCGTCCACTTTACACACGGCGCAACGCGCCCGCCTGCGCAAAATTCTCCGCAAAGCCACACTCACCCACCAACTCACAGGAACGGAAATCCCATCGCTCATCACCGATGAATACCGCTGCCAAGCCATTCTCTTCCTCGACATCGAACTCACCGATCTCCGCCAAGCGGACTTTGTCGCCCGCACCATACAGCCCCAGATCAAGGAACATACAGTTCTTCACCTCCGCGACGGCAGCGGGCGCTTCGCTCTCTCCTTCGCCCACAAACGCCTGAGCCTTACCGAAGAAAACGCCGTCGTCGTCACCGACTCCTATTGCACGGAGATTCACGCCGCCGCCGCCTCACTCGCACCGCTCCGCCACACCGCGCTGATCAACCGGCTCAACAAGCGCGACCACTACCTGGAAGCCATGGCCAAAGCCTTCCTCCTCGATCACCCCAAGATCTTCATCGGCGCACCCCAGCTATTCGATACCAAGCTCTGGTTCCACGGCTCCACCATCCTTGCCCTGTTCCGCGCCCTCACCGAACTCCAAACCCTCAAAACCAAAAAAGACCGCACCCGATCCCTCTCCGACAAGGCCACCCTCAACACCACCATCAAAACCGCCATTGAGAAGATAAGGATGAATTATGAAGTATGAATGATGAAGTTTTTTGAAATCAAAATCCCAGTCTTCCTTTCGTGTCCTTCGTGCCTTTCGTGGATAAAAATTCCCCCAACCCAAATTCGCCAGTATAAGCACAACACGTTTTACCTAATCCGCCCAAATAAGTCGAAAAATCTCCATTTCTTCGTTCGATTTTCATCATTCATCATTCAAAATTCATCCTTGTCTTATACCCAGCAATACAGCAAACTGTATCCATGAAAGCCACCTTCCAGATTCCCGATGAACTCTACCGCGAGTTCAAGTCCGAAACCGCCCGCGATGGCCGTACCGTGCGCGAAGTCGCTATCCACCTCTTCGAGCAATGGCTACGCCAGAAAAAGCAAATCACCGTGATTCCCTCACCCACGGATTGGCACAATTTCCAGCCGCCCCTTGCCCATCTCGTGCCCAGCCATGTCACTGATCACAGCTCCGAAGCTATCAGGAAATCCATTAGCACCCATTGGAATGAACCCTCCTGACATCCGCGCCGCGCTCGATACCTCCGTGGTCATGCGCTTACTCACAGGCCAGCCCCACGATCTAGCCACCACAGCGCGTGTCTTCATGGCGGAGACGGAAGTATCAGGAACCAAGGTCTTCGTATCCAATCTTGTCGTCATGGAGGCCTACTTCGCCTGCCAACATCACTACAACATGCCAAAAGCGGAGGTGCTAACGGGAATGCTCACCCTATTCTCACTTCCCATCTTCGTCCTTCACCCGCAGCTCCTCACCCTACTGTCCCGCCCAGACCTTGCCACTTCCAAGCCAGGCTTTCTCGATCAACTCATCCATGCCGAGGCCACGAATGCCAATCTTCCCCTTGTCTCCTTCGAGAAAGCCACCGCCCGACTTACGCAGACGATCATCCTACGTGGGAAAAAGGATGAATTATGAAGGATGAATTATGAAAGAAGATGAGCCACCACATGACCTGCGCGAGAGGACGAAGCTGTTTGGGCTGCGGATTGTGCGGATGTTTGTGGCATTGCCAAAAACGGACGAGGCTCGGGTTCTTGGAAAACAAGTGCTTCGCTCAGGAACTTCTGTCGGTGCGAATTACCGCGAGGCTCACCGCTCACGTTCTAAAGCAGAGTTCATCTCAAAACTAGGCGACTGTCTCAAGGAACTCGACGAGACCGCATACTGGCTAGAACTCCTCACAGAATCCGACATCGTTCCACCCATCAAACTCACTTCCCTCCAGGATGAAACCAACCAACTCCTCGCCATCCTAACCACCATTTCCAAAAAAACCAAAGAAGGCCTCTAACCATCCTCTTCAATCTTCTTTCATCCTTCATAATTTAAAAACTCTTCCTCTTTCTTCATACTTCATAACTCATACTTCATAATTTCCATGCGCGTTCCCCAACAGATCTCCGATCCCATTTCGGAAAACCTCGCGAAACTAGCCGAACTCTTCCCAGCAGCAGTCAAGGACGGCGCACTCGATGTGGCAGCTCTTCGCGCCGAACTCGGGGACTACGAGGAAATCAAACCCGGAGACGAGACCTACGAGCTGAACTGGGTCGGCAAACAGGCGGCGAAGAAGGAAGCATTCAAGCCACTGCTCGGCAAAACACTCGCGCTCAAGGACGATGGGAAGAACAGCGAGACCACGCAGAACATTTACATCGAAGGTGACAACCTCGAAGCTCTGAAACTTCTCCGACAGAACTACTATGGAGAAGTGAAAATGATTTACATCGATCCACCTTACAACACAGGGAAGGACTTCGTATACACTGATAAGTTTACTGCCAGAGCCGACGAAAGCGAACAAGAGGAAGGATCTGTTACAGCAGAAGGAGCACGCCTAATAAAAAACGAGAAGACATCTAATCGCTACCACGCTCGCTGGCTAGACATGATGCTGCCACGACTCCGGCTGGCAAAGGATCTATTAAACGAAGAAGGTATCATATTCATTTCAATCGACGACGGAGAAATCACCAACCTAAGGGCGTTATGTGACGAAGTATTTGGCGAAGACAAGTTTGCTGCTCAAATAATTTGGAAGAAGAGAAACACACCTCCAAATGACCGTGTTATTGGCGCACAACACGACTACATTCTCGTATACGTAAAAAACTCGCTATCAGGAATTCGTCTTCGCCCGCGAAGTGTCGATCAAATAGCTCGTTACAAAAATCCAGACAACCACCCAAAAGGCCCATGGGCGGCCGGCGACTTAACTGGTAACGTAAAAGGCGGCAGATATTCGGCAGCGCTATATTTTCCAGTCGTAAATCCTAATACGGGTAAAGAATTTTTCCCAGCTAACAATGGCAACTGGCGCTTCAATGCGGAAAAAATCAAAACCTTGATCGCAAACGACGAAATATACTTCGGTAAAGACGGGACATCTGCGCCAAAACTAAAACGATTTCTTGCTGATGTAAAAGAGGGTGCCACGTGGACTAGCTTATGGGACTTTGCTCCATTTAACACCGATGGCTCTAACGAAATGCAGGAAATATTTGGTAACTCAGTATTATTCGAAAGCCCAAAACCGTCCGGCCTCATCAAACTCATCTGCCAGGCTGGCAGTGGACCGAACGACCTGGTTCTAGATTTTTTCTCCGGAAGCTCAACAACAGCGCATGCTGTAATGCAGCTAAATGCCGAAGACGGTGGTAAGCGCCGTCACATCATGGTGCAACTGCCAGAAGTTTGTGACAGCAACACAGAAGCATCGAAAGCGGGCTACAAGACGATCGCCGAGATAGGCAAAGAGCGCATCCGACGTGCTGGCGAGATAATCAAGGAGGAACTGGAAGCCAAACAAGCTGAATGGAAGAAACAACAGGCACTCGATTCCAAAAATGGTAGCAAACTCGAATTAGACGATGAAACGACTGAGGAAACCAATCCCTACGTCATCAACCCAGACTCTCTCGACATCGGCTTCAAATCCTTCCGCATCGAAGACACCAAAATCAACTGGCTCAAAAAAGACCTTCGCGGTGAACAACTAGAATTCGACGACACCACCACCCAGGACGCCCTCGACTTCGTTCCCGGCTACACCGATACCGACGTGGTCTATGAGTTGATGCTTCGCCAGTCGAATATCCCGCTCACTGGCACCATCACCAAACCCATCGCAACAGCCAAACGCACCTACCTCTACGCGGATGCCTACCTCATCTGCCTGGAGGAAAAAATCACACAGAAACTCGTCGAATCCCTAGCCGCCATCGAGCCGACTCCGAACAAGTATTTCTTCCGCGACTCCGCATTTGGAACCGACATCGCCCTCAAGGACGAAACCTTCCGACGCCTCAAGGCTGAGATCCACAAACACCACGGCGACCTCGGAGCCGCCTACACCGTGGAGTTTATCTAACCACGAAACACACCAAACACACGAAACTGGAATGATGAAAATGAATCCCCAGCAACCCAAGTCTTCCTTTCGTGTTCTTCGTGTATTTCGTGGATAAAACCATCTCCCCCGAACACCACAGAATTCGAATAAATCATGCAGCATGGAAATTTTGAAATGAAGAAACTCGAGCCGAGTGGTGAGAGTACGGAATTTCTGCTCTACACCGCTCCCAATGGCGAGACGAAGGTGGAAGTCTTTCTTAGCGAAGAGACGCTGTGGCTTACCCAGCCGCGTATGGCGGAGCTTTTCGGCGTACAGCGCCCCGCCATCACCAAGCATTTGAAAAACATCTTTGATTCCAGGGAACTCGAAGAAAAAGTGGTATGTTCCATATTGGAACTCACCACTCCCCACGGCGCAATGTAAGGCAAAACGCAAACGCAAATCCCATCCAAGACAATTCGAATCTCAGAACCACGAAACACACCAAATACAAGAAATTTAGAAATTCAAAAATGACCCAATCAAAACTCAGCAACCCAAGTCTTCCTTTCGTGTCCTTCGTGTCCTTCGTGTATTTCGTGGATAAAAACCATCACCCCAGGCAACCATGGAATTGATTTTCAAAGAAGAAGCTTACGCCATTCAAGGAGCCGTCTTTGAAGTTTATCGGGAGATGGGCAGCGGCTTCCTCGAGGCAGTCTATCAAGAATGCATGGAGAAGGAGCTACGCCTACGTGGCATTCCCTTCACCGCGCAACAAAAACTCAATCTCACCTACAAAGGCGAGCCACTCCTGCAAACCTATGAACCCGACCTCATCTGCTACGGTAAAATAATCGTTGAGCTCAAAGCAGCCAAAGCAGTCGCCCCCGAACACCGCGCCCAGATCCTCAACTACCTCAAAGCAACCGACCTTCGCCTCGGTCTCCTCATCAACTTCGGCCACTACCCCAAAGTAGAAATTGAGCGATTCGTCCGCTGAATTGTAATTTGGAACCACGAAACACACCAAATACACGAAATTTAGAAATTCAAAAATGACCCAATCAAAACTCAGCAACCCAAGTCTTCCTTTCGTGTCCTTCGTGTATTTCGTGGATAAAAATATCAGCCTACCATCTTCATGAAAGTTCTCTTCCATTTCGACCCGGATCTTCCTCATCAGGCGGACGCGGTGAAAAGCACCGTCGCATTGTTTGACGGTATCCCTCGCAACCAGCAGGGAATCTACGGACGCAACTCTCTTTTCATGGGTGAGGCGCGCAACCCGCAAATCACCATAGGAACAAAGCTGTTAGAAAACGTCCAAAAGACGCAACTCTCAAACCAGATCTTCATGGATGAAACACTCCACCGTTGCCACTTCGGTATCGAGATGGAAACCGGCACCGGAAAAACCTACGTTTACCTCCGCAGCATCCTCACCCTGCACGAAGAATACGGCTTCAAGAAATTCCTCATCGTCGTACCCAGCGTCGCCATCCTCAAAGGCGTCGAGAAAACCCTGGAACAACTCCACGGCCACTTCAAAGCACTCCACAACGCCGATCTCTCCAAACACAGCTTCATCTATAATTCGAGCAACCTTGGTCGCCTGAAAACTTTCGTGGAAACCCACGACCTCGACATCTGCGTCATCAACTTCCAATCCTTCAACAGCGCGAAAACATTAATCCAAAAAGAACAGGAACTCGGCGGCGAAATCCTCTGGGAACGCATCAAGGATCTTCACCCCATCGTCATCATCGATGAACCGCAAAAGGTGGAGGGAACCCAAAAGAAACCGACGAAAGCCCGCGAGCAGATTTCAGAACTGCAACCGCTCTTCGAGCTCAAATACTCCGCCACCCACAGGCAGGAAATTCCGTTCAACAAAATCTACTCGCTCGACTCCTTCCAAGCCTACGACCGAAATCTCGTCAAACGCATCCGCGTCAAAACCGTTTACGGCCAAGTACCCAAAGACCGCCCTTATGTCCGCAATGTGAAGTTCAACAAGGATCTAACAGCCGTCATTGAAATCTTTACCCAAGAACAAGGGAAACAAGCCGGTAAAATCCGACTCAAAACCTTCCGAGTCGAAAACAACGCGGACATCCACGAACTCTCCGGCAACCTTCCCCAATACAAAGGTTACCGCATCAGCGCGCAACCTCACGCTTCACGCCCCCTCATGTTCACCACACCGGGTGGAGATCGGGAACTGGAACACGGCCAGAGCAACGAGGAAATTTCCCAAGAAGAAGCGAAGCGAATCCAGATCCGCATCGCCATCGAATGCCACTTCGAGAAACAGTTCCAACTACTCGATGCAGGACATGATGTAAAAACCCTCACTCTCTTCTTCATCGACGAGGTCGCCAAAGTCCGCGACGACTCACGCGAAGACGGTCGCGGCGAATACCTCCGCATTTTCGACGAGGAATACGAGGCCTACCTCAACCGCGCCGAAACCCAATTCAAACTGAACGAATACCGCTATCTCTTCCCCAAGGACATCGCCACTATCCAAGTCCGCGAAGGCTACTTCGCCCGCGATAAGAACCAAACCATCGCGGAACTCAAATTCAGCAAAAACGGTGAACCCCTCAGCAAATCCCAAGAAGACATCGACCGTGGAATCGAGCTGATCCTCGAAAAGAAAGACGAGCTGATCACCTTCGCGGAACCACTCGCCTTCATCTTCTCCCACTCTGCCCTTCGCGAAGGCTGGGACAACCCGAACGTCTTCACCCTCTGCACCCTCAAGAAGTCCCACAACGACATCGCCAAGAAACAGGAAATTGGCCGCGGCCTTCGCTTACCCGTGGACATCCGCGGCAAGCGCATCAGCGACGAAACCGTCAACGTCCTCACTGTCATCGCCAACGATCACTACGACCAGTTTGCCGAGGCCTTGCAAAACGACTTCAACGAGGAGACCGGATTCAACCGCGAGGAAGTCACGGCAACCATCCTGCAGAACACTTTGGTAGCCGCTGGCCTACCACCCGAAAAAATCAACGCGGAACTCATCAATGCACTGCGCACCGAGTTGATCCGAAAGAAGATCATTTCTGACAAAAACCTTCTCGATAAAGACGCGACGAAAACCCTGGAAACCATCAGTTTCGCACATCCCACCCTCGCGGAACACGAGATCAATATCAAAAAGCACTTCGCCGAGGCGATGCAGCAAAAGGGCAGCCGCAAGCTCAAGATCGAAAACGGCGACAACGAACCCATCGTCAACGAACTCTGCAAATATGTCACCGAGTCGGATTTCAAAAAAATCCTCGACCGCCTCACCGAACACCTAACCACCCGCACCCTCTACAAGTTCCAACTCGACTCCAAAGCATTCATCGCCGCCTGCATCCGTGAGACGAACCAACACTTCGCCGGTCAGAAGCTCGAATACACCACCACCGTCAGCGGCGGCACACTGGGATACGATGCGAGCGGCAAGGCTGTAACGAAACAGGACAACCTCATGAGGGAGGAAGGAACCGAATACAAGATCATCAGTCCGGCATACCGCAAGACAGACCTCCAGATCGTCGATCACATCATGTACCACACCATGATGCCACGCCTCGCTATCCTCGAAATCGTGCGCGGCTTCCACAACCGCGAACTCCTCAACTCCCAGGACAAGCTGGAGGAATTCACGCGCCTCATCGCGAAATCACTCACCCGTGCCAAAGCCGAAGGCGTCCACGCCTACGAGATCATCGATTCCTACAAACTCGACTCCGCCGAAATCTTTGCCGCCGATGTGATCGACGAGGACGCGCTCGCCGCCAACATCAAACGCGTTTACCAAACCAACGCCTCCAAGAAAAAAGCCGTCCACCAATACTACAACATGGATAGCAACGGCGAATACGACTTCGCCGAACAACTCGATCACGACGATAGCGTTGAACTCTTCACCAAACTCAAAAAGGGTGGCTTCATCATCGACACCCCCCACGGCCACTACTCCCCGGACTGGGCCATCGTCTGCCGCCAAGCCAACGGCCATCTCCGCCTCTACTTCATCATCGAAACCAAAATGGCCAAAGACCTAAATGGATTATCAGATGTCGAAAAAGACAAAATCAGATTTGGAGAACTCCACTTCAAAGCCGTATCAAGCGAAATCAAATTCGACTGGGTCAACAGCTACAAGAGTTTTAAGGCGAAAATTCTTTTCTAGGTTGAATCATCCTTGTCCTAACAGAAACTCTCTAGATTATTCCACTGATCACTCGGCACTTACCACTTACGCTCATGCATTCATTCCTAGATCCTACCTTCCTACCGCGCTGGTCCACCTTCACCGCAGAAGCCATCGATCCATCCATTCGTCACGCTCTCGCTGAGGCCAAGGAAAATATCGATAAGATCGCTTCACAAGATCCCTCCAAAGCCACCTACGAATCCAGCTTCCTCGCCCTCGAACAAGCCACCGAATCACTTTCACGCGGTTGGGGCAGACTCCAACACCTCGATTCCGTTTCAGACAACCCAGCCCAACGCGAGGCCATCAACCATCTCCTCCCCGACGTCACAGATTTTTACTCCTCGCTGTCTCTCAACCCGCGCCTCTTCAAGGTACTCAACACGGTGGCACAAAGCGAAGCCGTTAAATCCCTAACAGAAATCAAACAGCGCCACATCCAGGAAACAATCGCGGATTTCATCGAATCCGGCGCGGCTTTACCCGATGAGCAAAAAAGCCGCATCGCCGCGATCGACTCCGAGCTTTCCAAACTCACTAAGAAATATTCCGAGAACGTCCTCGATGCCACCAACGCATGGGAACTCATCATCACCGACGAATCGGAACTCGACGGTCTTCCGGATTCCGCGAAAGCCGCCGCCGCCGCAAATGCCCGCTCCAAAAACATCCAAGCACCCGCTTGGCGCTTCACGCTGCAGGAACCATCCATGTCACCCATCATGCAACATGCCCATGATGAAAAAATCCGCAAAATCGTCTGGGAAGCATCGGTGAAAGTCGGCTCGGAAGCCCCTTACGAAAACACCCAACTTGTCTGGAAAATTCTCGAACTGCGCAAAGAGAAAGCCGAAATCCTCGGACACCAGAACTTCGCCGACCTCACCCTGCAGCGCCGCATGGCACGCAATGGCGAAACCGCTCTCGCCTTCGTCGAAAGCATTCACGCGAAAATCCGCGACGCGTTTCTCGCCGAGTCCCGACAGCTTTCCGAATACAAAGCCTCAAAAACTTCGACCGCGCCCGAACAACTCGAGCCATGGGAAATTTCCTACTGGGCCGAACGCCAGCGCAAGGAATTCTACGACATCGACGACGAAGATCTCCGCCCCTATTTCCCCGTCAGCGGTGTCATGGAAGGCATGTTCGGCATCGCCTCGAAAATTTTCGGAATCACGATCACACAGGGAGATACTGTTGATCTTGATTCAATCAAAAATCCTCAATCAAGACCGCAGGTCGACACTTGGCATCCGGAAGTCACGTTTTACGAAATCCACGATACCGAAACCCAAAACCATCTCGGTTCCTTCTACGCCGATTGGCATCCGCGCGAAACCAAACGCGGCGGTGCCTGGATGAACTCCCTTCACATCGGCGGACTCGGCGAACCCCACCTCGGCCTCATCATCGGCAACATGTCCCCTCCCGTCGGCGACACCCCGGCTCTTCTCACGCATCGCGAAGTCGAAACCATCTTCCATGAGTTCGGCCACCTCCTACACGGACTGCTTTCACACATACCGGTAAAATCCCTTTCCGGCACCAATGTCGCGTGGGACTTCGTCGAGCTTCCCTCCCAGATCATGGAAAATTTCTGCTGGGAACGCGAAAGCCTCGATCTCTTCGCCCGCCACCACATCACCGGTGAACGCATCCCCGAAGATCTTTTCCAAAAAATGCTGGCCGCCAAAAACTACATGTCCGCCACGGTTTTCATGCGCCAGCTCGCCCTCGGAAAAATCGACCTCGAACTCCACTTGCATCCGGAAAAATACCTCGGCCGCGATCTGCAGGAAGTTGATCGCGAAATCCTCGCCGATTACCGCGCACCATTCAAAACCCAAGCCCCATCCATGGCCTTGCGTTTCAACCACCTCTTCTCATCCCCCACCGGCTACGCCGCCGGTTACTACTCCTACAAGTGGGCGGAAGTGTTGGATGCCGATGCCTTCACCCGCTTCAAAAAAGAAGGCATCCTCAACCCTGAAACCGGCATGTCCTTCCGCGAACACATCCTGAGCAAGGGCAACTCCGCCCCACCCGAAGTCCTCTACGAAAACTTCATGTCCCGTCCCGCCGATCCGGAAGCTCTGCTGGTTCGGGCTGGATTGGCTTAATGATCTTAGCTATTGACTTGGCCAAGTTTATAGCCTAATGAATAGCTATGTCAGCTACGGTTAACATCGGAGAGCTAAAAAACCATCTTAGCGAGTTCCTCGAAAGGGTGGAAGGCGGCGAGGAAATCGTGGTTTGCAAACGCAATGTGCCGTTCGCAACGATCACAAGCATTCCACAGCGAAAAAACCGCTCCCAGCCGGGCTGGGCGTCATCATACCTGCGCATTCTCAAGCCCATCGAAGGTCCAGCTATACCTGAAGACGATTGGAACATGCTCAACGATCAACAGGCATGAAGCTACTCCTCGATACCTGCGCGATCATTCATTTCAGCGCTGCACCGGATCGTTTGAGTCCGGCCATCTTAGCGCGTCTCACCTCTCCGGACACCGAGATTTGGTGCTCTGCGATTTCCATCGGAGAAATCGCCTGCCTCCAAGAGCGGGGACGCATCGAAATCGAAGGCCATTGGAAAACTTGGTTTCGCACTTTGTTAGACGTCAATGGCTGGAACCTCGCACCCATTTCAGGTGAGATCGTTGAGGAAGCCTATTCACTCCCAGAACCCATCCACCGCGATCCCGCCGACCGCATTCTCATCGCCACCTCCCGCATACGCCGCATGCCCCTCGTCACCACCGACCAACTCATTCTCAATTACCCACACGTCGAATCTCTAACCTGAAATCCCATCTTCATTCGCGTCCATTAGCGTTCATTCGCGGTTAAATTTCTCTTATCTCATTCCCTATGAAAATCCTCATCGCATGTGGTGGCACTGGCGGCCACCTGTTTCCCGGAATCGCCGTTGCCGAAAGCTTTCTCGCCCAAGGCCACGAGCCTTTGCTTCTGATTTCCCAGAAGAAAATCGACTCACAGGCATCCGCGAAATACCCGCACCTCCATTTCAAAGTCGTCCCCGCGATCGCGAAGCCGAAAACGCTCTCGCCAAAAATGATTCCGTTTCTCTGGGCACTCTATCAATCCATCCAAACCTCGAAAAAAATCATCCGTGAATTCGGTGCGGACGCGGTTCTCGGCATGGGCGGCTTCACCTCGCTACCTCCCGTTTACGCCGGTCACAAACTCGGCAAGAAAACCTTCGTCCACGACTCCAACGCGAGACCCGGTCGCGCCAATATCCTGACTTCCCGTTTCTGCACCAAAGTTTTCATCGGCCTCCGGCCCGCAGCCGCTTATTTCAAAACCGCCACCCATCTGACAGGAACTCCCGCGCGCCCGGAAATTCTCAACCTTCCCTCCCGTGCCGAGGCCGCGAAACATTTCGGTCTCGATCCCGACCAAACCACCCTCCTCGTCACCGGCGGCTCCCAGGGCGCGTTCCGCCTCAACCAACTCATCGCCGAGGCCGCGATCTCCCTACCTCCGGGAATCCAAATCCTCCACATCGCCGGGCCCGGCGACCTCCCGCGCATCCAAGCCGAGCACCCGCAACAACGCCCCGGCTACCAACTCATCGGCTTCTGCGATCAAATGGCCGCCGCCTACGCCTGCGCCGATCTCGTGGTCGCCCGCTCCGGCGCTTCCACTCTAACAGAAATTTCCCTAGCCGGCCTCCCCTCCATCCTCGTCCCCTTCCCCTTCGCCGCGGACGACCACCAAACCGCCAACGCCAAAGTCTTCGCCGACGCCAAGGCCGCCAAACTCATCCGGGAAAAAGAACTCACTCCCACCTCCCTAGCCGAACTCCTCTCCCAACTCCTCACCAACCCCGGCGCCCTGAAAAACATGGCCAACGCCGCCAAATCCCTAGCCATCCCCGACGCGGCGGATCAGGTGGTTGCGAAGATTTTGGCAGAGTTAAAAATTTGAATTCGTATTTCATGAAAAAAATAATCTCCGAAAAAAATGTAACCCCATATTGGGATGACGCGAAAATCGCGTTGCTCGGAACTATGACTGACCCTGAACTGGCCAAAATTTTAGGCATAAAGCCCCACACCGTCCTCTATAAACGAATGGCCTTGGGTATTCCCGCATTCAAGAACATGTCCAAGCGCAAATGGAGAAATCGTGACATACTGCTGTTAGGCAAAAAGCCCGATCAAGAAATCGCAGATCTACTGGGGTTCTCAAAAAATACTGTAACTAACCAGCGGAAATCTCTGAGCATAGACGCTTATGCCTATAAATCGAAACTATGGCGAATTTGGACAGAGGAAGAGCTTGCATTGTTGGGCAAGCATACGGACAAGGAAGTCGCGCGGCGTTTGAAATTGAAAGTGTCCAATGTAACCGCAAAACGTAATCTTCATAGCATTGCACCGCTACGAACAAATCAGAAAAACAGGAGACCAAGACCAGAGGCAGTCAAATGGACGCGGCGCAATCTGGCGCTTTTAGGTAAGATACCGGACGCACAAGTTTCCGAGATCATCGGCATTTCCCGCAGAACAATAACGGAAAAGCGAAAAAAGTTAGGCATTCAGAGTTATGCTGTAGGAACTCAATTCTGGCATGAGTGGACGGCTGATGAACTCGCGATGCTGGGAAAATCCACAGATAAAGAAGTGGCAAACCAGCTTGGATTGAAAATGTGCTCTGTGACCTCAAAAAGAAGAAAATTGGGGATCCCCGCAAATCATGGTGTTGATCGCAGCTCTGATAAATGGACACCGGCGATATTAGCTAGATTGGGTAAAGAACCTCTTCAGATAATAGCAGATGAAATCGGCGTTTCACGGGAAGCAGTAAGACAGAAGTGTGTAAAACTCGGAATTAAGGCGAGGCATGGCAGGAAGTGAATCAAAATGGAATGGAGCGTTCGTTCATATACTGCCAATGATTATCAGCCACAAATTCGATGATCTTCTTGGGGTTTGAATTCTTATCCTTCAGCGATTTTAATATCTTGGTTTGGCGTTGTAGATCATTTTTTAAATCAAACTTCATTTCCGCCGGTTTCGGAAGCTCTCCGATGAACGGATGCACGAAGCGTCGCAAGGGGCCATATTGTGGTTCGCGAATCAGAGAATTCGTCCGTAGTTTCATATCCGCAATCTGCTCTTTGAGCACGGCACAGTAAACCTTGAGTTTTTCATCTCCCGCACTGGCGAGATTGCCTGCTTCTTCTCCGAGCCATTCCATTTCGATTGCCAGAAGCTCGCGCAGATTCCCTTCCGCGTAGGCACTTGTCAGACGCTTCATCCATGATTCCTTGTGCAGCTTCAGTGTGGCATCTGTTTCCAGATCGGGATGCAGTGCTTTGGCGAGCTGTTTGTAGAGCGATTTGATGTCGCGCTTTTTCGCTTCCTCCTGCGCCGCCAGCTTGGCCGCTTTTTCCTTTTGAGCCTTGGTCTGCTTGCGCGGACGGCTTTCTCTCCGGGCATGATGAGCTTCCGCAGCCGCACGAAACCGCTCTTCCATCTGCCTCTCCAAATCAGCTGGATTCATGTTCGGATCCAGATCCGAAAAATCAAGATCCATGCCTGCTCTCTTGGCGAGACCCTCTAGCATGCTTCGCATGAAATCGAACCCTTCAGCCGCCTCAGCATCGAGCACCGCTTGGTCTACGGGAGGATAGAGTTGCTCAAGAATCTTCTTTAGTTCACTGATATCCTCTTCCGAAATCCCACAGGGATCAGATAGCAATTCTCCGCCCAATTCCTCTACCAAATCTTTGAGATAACCGATGCGTTTTTTGCTGAGCTTGATCCCATGCATGGTGTTTGCGACGTGAAATACAAGATCACGGTTGGCTCGATTCAGATCTTCCAACATTGGCATGACGTCACGGATCACCGCTGCCATGAGCTCATCCAACTGCTGCCGCTTGCGCTCGTGCTTCGTACGTTCGGTCTCAAGCTTTTTCATGATTTGATTGAACTCGAGTTGCGCGGGACTGAGAACTCCATCTGAACTTTTGGTAATCATCAGACCTCCCTCGCTAGTCGTTCTGTTTGCTGGCTTTTTTGGCATGAGGTGAGCTATATAAAATTTCAATTTTAGGCAATGCTACATATAAAATTCAACTCAGTTTCAATCCCTTGTTATTTTGCTCAAATTCTTTCCAAAGCACCAAATTATCGACTGAGGGAGAATCGAAACTGGAAATGTAACGGACACTCTCCGCCGTCAGCACCTCATCTCCGCAATCTTTGCATCGTAGATAATTGATACGAGGTAAGACCTTCCTACTTCCATCTGTCATCGGATACTTTTCGTCTCGCGTGACTAGTTCAAGACCTCCCTGATCGCAAGACTCATCCACCGGGCATGCGGAATGACCAACCTACGCCACCTGTTCCTAAAAATGAGGGCTCAATCGATCAAGCAAACCTGACGGAGAGCCTGAAAAATATGCCTGCACTTTTCTTGCGATGATCCACCTCACAGCAGCTTTTATAATCATTCGGTAAATTCGTCAACACGACCTAATTTAAGCCTTATCAGAAAGACTTGCATTATGCATCTGATGCATTAACATCAAATGAATGAGAACCACACTCGATATTGATGACGATGTTCTTTTCGCTGCGAAGGAACTAGCGGCTAAGGAACGAAAAACCGCTGGAAAAGTCCTATCCGAGTTCTTTCGCCGTGGTGTCCAATCGGCAAACACAGCTCCTAATCGTCCAAAGTCGGGTCAGCCTTATACGATGAAAAACGGTATCCCCGTCCTGCCATCACGAGGCGAAGTTATCACGAACGAACACATACGCCGTATCATGGAGGAAGAAGGAATCTGATCACCATGCGCAACTTATTAGATATTAATTTCCTGATTGCACTTTTAGATCCAAATCACACGTTTCATCAACTCGCGCATCAATGGTGGAGTCAGGATGATCGACCTTGGTCATCGTGCCCGATCACGGAAAATGGTTTGATTCGTATCATGGCTTCCACATCGTACAGCAAAAACTCACAGCTATCTGTTGCCGATGTTACGACTCTACTTTCTGTATTCACTGCGAATACCGACCATGAGTTTTGGTCCGATCATATAAGCTTTCGGGACGAAAATGAATTCCAACACGCCTCCATACTTAGCTCGAAACATCTCACAGATCTCTACCTCCTCGCTCTAGCCGTCAAAAACAACGCGACACTTGTCACCTTCGATCAAAACATCCCTCTAACTCCAGTCACATTAGCGAAACCTGAAAACCTTCTGATCTTATAAATCTCCATCAAATCTCCTCATCTTTCTTCCCGATTGAAATTTGGGTTTTGAAATTTGAAATTTCCGCTTTCCCATTGCCCAAGCCCCCGAAACCCGCCAACTTCGCGCTTCTGAAATGGCTGAAATCAAAACAATCCGGGACCTGACCGACCTCTCAAAACCCCTCAACATCCACCTCATCGGTGTCGCCGGCTCCGGCATGAGCGGGCTCGCCCTGTTGCTGCTTGGCATGGGGCACAAAGTCTCCGGCTGCGATCGCGTAACAACCTCGGAAACCGAGCGAATGCAAACGCTCGGACTGAAATTTTCCTCCCCGCAGACGGCAGACTCCGTGAAAGGCGCGGAGCTGGTCGTGTACTCCTCCGCCATCAACGATTCCAACCCCGCCCTCGCTGCAGCGAAACAAGCCAATATTGCCCTGATGCGTCGCGCGGAATGCTTGGCCGCCATTCTTCATACAAAAGCGGGCATCGTCATTTCCGGAACGCATGGCAAGACCACAACCTCATCGATGACCGCTCACTTGCTGCGCGAATGCGGTCAAAAACCTTCCTATTACGTCGGTGCGGAAATTCCGATTCTCGGTGCCAACGCGAAATGGGAACCCGATGGTGAACTCATGGTTGCCGAAGGCGATGAATCCGATGGCACGCTCGCGCTCTACAAACCCCGCCACTCAGTCATCCTCAACATCGAGGCAGAACACCTCGATTTCTATCGCGACCTCGATCACATCAAACAGGTCTTTTCCAAACTCGCCGATCAAACTACTGGAAATATAGTATATTGTGCCGAAAGCCCGGTCGCTCACGAGATCTGCGCGGGCCGTAAAAACGCGATTTCCTACGGTTGGGAAACCACGGATGACCAAACGAACTACACCGCCTCCGATATCCGCGACCTCAAAGGATCCTCGGCTTTCACCGTAAAGAAAAACGGCAAGCCTCTCGGCGATATCGAACTCGCCATTCCCGGAGAGCACAACATTCTCAACGCCCTTGCCGCCATCGCCATCGCCGATACCTGCGGCGCGGATTTTTCGCTCATCGCACGCGCACTCTCATCCTTCGCCGGTGCGAAACGCCGCTTCGAAACCAAATATCTTTCCAAAGAATACCGCATCATCGACGACTACGGCCATCACCCCACCGAACTCGCCGCCACGATCCAAACCGCGCGCTCGCTCAAACCCTCACGTCTCGTCGTCCTGTTTCAACCGCATCGTTTCACGCGAACCCAGTTACTCGCAAACGATTTCGGAAAGGTCCTGCAAGCCGCGGATAAAGTTTTCGTCACCGATGTCTATCCCGCTTCGGAAGCGCCGATTCAGGGAGTGAGCGGACAAACCATCGTCGATGCGATGAGTCTCCACGGCGATGTTCCTGCAAAATTTCTGACCGATATCAACACCGCCCACCATACCGTGGGAAATGCTCTCGAGCCCGGCGATCTGCTCATCACACTGGGTGCCGGAAACGTCCACGAAGTCGGAACCCGTATCTGCCGCGATCTGAAAACCCTCGAAGAACTCCGCGCTGTCGCACCTGCCGGTGAAATCCTCGGTAAGCTCTACGAGCCGATGCGGAAGCATACGACTCTTCTGGTAGGTGGTCCCGCGCAATTCTGGTTCGAGCCGCAATCCTTTTACGCCTTCGCCTTCCTCGTGGATTCGTGCCGCGAGCGCGGCCTGCCGATCCGTGTCGTGGGTCGCGGCTCGAACTTACTCGTCAAGGACGGCGGCATTCGCGGCGCGGTGATCCATCCCAACGGCGGCGCGTTTTCCGAACTCAGCATCGACTCCAAAGGCCATGTGAGCGCGGGCGTTGGCGTGCGCTTGAAGAAACTCGCCTCCTTCGCCGGCGCACATGGCATCGGCGGATTCGAGTGGATGGAAGGCATTCCCGGAAATGTCGGCGGTTCTTTGCGCATGAACGCGGGAGCGATGGGCATCGAAACTTTCGATCAGGTCGTCCGTGTGACCTTCCTCGACGAAGACGGCGTCATTCGCACCCGCGAGCGCGAGGAGATCGTCTCCAACTACCGCAACGTCCAGGAGCTCCGCCGCAACTTCGCACTTCAAGCCGTTTTCAAAGGAAAAAACGATACCCACGAAAACATCAAACAACGTTGGCAGGAATCCCGCGACAAACGCAAGGACTCCCAACCCATCGCCGCATCCGCAGGCTGCACGTTCAAAAATCCGGAGGAAATTCCCGCAGGACGCCTGATCGACACCCTCGGTCTCAAAGGGCAAAGCGTCGGCAACGCTGCCGTCTCCGAAATCCACGGAAACTTCATCGTCAACAACGGCAAAGCCACCGCCAAAGACATCCTCACCCTCATCGATTCCATCCGCAAAACCGCCAAAGAAAAACACAACATCGATCTGGAAACCGAAGTCAAAATCATCGGCGACGATGAGACCTTGTTTTAAATTTCAAATTCCAATTTTCAAATTTCAAGTAAGACATAATCCTTTTCAAAGAATCCCCTTTGACTGCGCTTCGCTCCGTCCAAACAGTTAGTGCTTCGCCATTGTAAAAAATTCGCTAGTGCTCATGCTGCTTTGCGAAACTTCGCGCTCTTTGCGGCTTTGCGTTGAACTTTTCCCTCTTATCCCATGTCACTCTCTAACATCAAAATCGCTGTCCTCATGGGCGGACCTGGTTCCGAGCGCCAGGTCTCGCTCGCTTCCGGAAATGCCGTGCTCAAAGCCCTGCTCTCGCTCGGGCTGGATGCGGTTCCCGTCGATGTCACCTCCACCGAAATCGATGTACCCGAAGGCACCGGCCTGTGCTTCAACCTGATACACGGAACTTTTGGCGAAGACGGGCAGCTTCAGGACATTCTCGACAAAAAAGGCATCCCCTACACCGGAGCCCGCGCAAAATCTTCCCGCATCGCTTTCGATAAAAGCCTCGCCAAGCAGGCTTTTCTAGCCGCTGGAGTGCCGACCCCGAAATCGGAAATCATCGATTGCACCAACGGCCCGGTTCTCCCTTCTTTTCCGGCACCCTTTGTCGTCAAACCCCCACGCGAAGGCTCATCGGTCGGAATTGAAATCGTCAAATCCCAGGAAGACGCGGCAGCAGCCATCGCCAAAGCCTCACAACATTCCAAAGACCTTCTGATTGAGGAATATATTTCCGGTTACGAGCTCACGGTTCCCGTGATCGACGGTATTCCCTATCCGGTCATCCACATCATCCCGCCCGAAGGCGTCTATGACATGGCCGCGAAATACCCATGGCTCACCGGCCTGAGCAAAGGCTCACAATACATCTGCCCGGCCGATCTCGATCTCGAAACCACGATCAAAGTCCAAGCCGCCGCCGTCGCCGCCCATAAAGCTCTCGGCCTCGAGGTCTATTCGCGCGTCGATGTCATGTTGGATTCTAACAACAACCCCTACGTCCTCGAAGCCAATACCATTCCCGGCATGACTGAAACCTCCCTCCTCCCCAAATCCGCCGCTGCGGACGGACTGGCCTTTCCCGAGCTCTGTAAAAAAATCGCGGAGCTGTCTTTGGCGCTGTAGTCCATCATTCGGCGAGGCACCGCATGAAATGAAAGGGAAGGGATCGCTCATGAAACGATCGCAAGGCTATCGCTTCGAGCGATGCTCTGGGCAACGGCACCCTGCCATTCTTTACTTCTCAGCCGCCTTGATCCGTGCCGGGACTTCTTTAATCTTGATCCCGGCTTTGCTCAAGGCATCCCAGACCTGCAACAGGCGCTCCAATGGCAGGCGCCGATCCGCTTCGAGCTCAAGTTTACGTCCGAGATTTTGTTTTTGAAACTCGGTCAGATACGAGCCTAACAAACCCTCCGGAACGGATATGCCATCCAACGTCACGTTTCCCAACGCATCCACCGCAATCACCGAACGCGTATCGGCCAATTGACCGGATGCGATTTCCTTCACGGTGGGAAGCTCGATTTCCAGCACATCACGTGGCTTTTTGAATGTCATCGTGACGATGAAAAACACCAGCAAGATGAAAAGAATATCGATCAGTGAAACAATCGGCACCTGTGCGGCCTGGCGTTGAATGCGGTAAAACTTCATGGATTCGGCTTCACTTGAAATTTGAACAGGTCGCGGTGAAACTTGTCAGAATGGATTCCATGCGTGCGGTGAGCCTTTCAATGCGACGCATGAAGTAGCTGTGCGCCACCACACAGGGAACCGTGATCGCCAAGCCGAAAATCGTGGTGCTCAGCGCCTCTGCAATACCACGCGCGATGGCGAGGTAATCGGTGGTTTCTCCAATTCCCTGGAAAATCGTCACCAACCCAGATGCTGTTCCGAGCAAGCCCAAAAGCGGCGATACCGTGATGACCACATCCAGCAAACCGATTCCCGAATGCATTTTCACCACTTCCTCACGAGCCATCGCTTCAACGGCTTGGCTGATTTGTGTGGAATCCTTTCCCGTATTTTTCAGCGCGACAGCCGCCAACCGGGAAAGGGCGCTTTCATGATTGGAAATTTCACTTGCCACTTGCTTCGCATCAACTGCGCTTTCGAGAACATGGGCCAGACCGGCGGGAATGACACGTCCGCTGGAGAGCGCGAAAAATTTGAACCCGATCGCAGTCAGCCCGGCAACCGAGCAAGCCAGAAGCGGGTAGATGAAGATACCGCCATCTTCAAGAAATTTGAATGTGGCTTCGGTGACGGTGATGGCGAGGTAATCCATAGGTATGTTGGGGTTAAAAATAAAAGTTATATATCATTTCAAGAGAATCGCCTTCCATTTCTTTTTTGATCTCGGGCGGCATGGACGGAATCTGAGCTTCGCGAATGGAATCGATCGTAAATCCTTTCTGGACTTCACCGCCTTCGATTTCCCCCATCAAACTGAGGCTCGTGACACGACCTTTGGAGTCGATAAAAAACCGCACCGTGATGTAACCGGGAACAATGAAATCACGGCGTTTGACGCAATTCCGTTGGAATTCCAGTTCGACCGCACGGCTGATCTGCGCCTGATAACGCCCCATCGGAGTATCCACCACATCCAGGGCACTGCGGCCCGTGCGTGATATGCTGCCGCGTATCGCGGTTTTGGTTTGGTTGCCACTGAACGCGGGGTCGCTGATTGCGGAAGTTGATGGGTTTGCGGTAGCCTTTGGCAGCCCGGGAGTCTTGTTCACCGCCAAGCCCTCGGGATCACCATCCCGGGTCTTCTGCTCCTCGCTGGTCTTGGTGTTTTCTTTTACCTCGGCTTTGGAAACTTCTTTTACAATGGGGTCCGGACCATCTAACAAATTCTCGCGCGTTGCCGTCTGCGCCACGTCAACATCGCCGGGATCGGGCTGTTTCTCACCTTTCGTTTTTTCAGCCGACGGCTCAGGCGTGGCGGAGAGACCACCAGACAAGGGGACGACAGCACTCGGAGCGGTGGACTGAGGGGAAGTGTCGAGCCTGCCATCCTGATAAACGCTTTCGGTGGTCTCAAGCTCCTCCGTGGGCAGGGCTTCACGACCCGCTTGAGATGGCATGGTCGCATCATCGCTCGTTGCGCTTCGATCGCTGGTTGCCTGGGTATTACGCTCACCGATATAGCGGCGGCTTTTTGGCGCCTCCGAGCTGATCTGGTCATCGGATGTGCGGACGGCTTCAGACTCGGCAAGAGCCGATTTCAACTCATCGGGCGCTTGAACGAACATGTCAGGAAACACCGTGATGACCGATTCCGCCTTCAACATCGGAAGGATCTTATCGCTATTGGTTTTCGAGAGGATCATTTGGTAACTCACCCAGCCCAAAAGCGCGGCGTTGAGCACGATGGAGATCAAAAGCGCCGCCAACCACAGGCGGGCCTCGTCTCCGTTTTGTCGTGTTCCTTCGGAAATCACAGCCTTAGCTAGACTTTTTCGAGCACTCTTGCAACGTCTCGCTTGTCACAAAATACCGGCAAAGAATCCCGCCGACCACTCCGGCGGAGAATCCGAAAACATGCCCGGGAACATCGGTCCCCGAGCCCGGTGCCGCGCCGCCGAGCCAGCCAAGCAATACGAACCCCGCCAGCAGCGGCGCCAACACCCGCACCCATGGCATGCCGACCTTTTCGCGCAAATTCTCCACCAACCCGATTCCAGACAAAATCCCGAGCGCACCGAAAACGGCGGTTGAAGCTCCGATCGACGTGAACGAATCCGGACAGGTGGTCACCGAGGTGATCACATTGCCCACCGTTCCTGACAAAAGGATCATGACCCAAGCCTTGAACGGACCGATGGATTTCGAGACCAGCATGCCGAACAACCCGCCGCTCGCTAGGTTACCCAAGATATGCCCCAGATCGGCATGCAAAAAGAGCGCTGTGAAAGGCCGCCACCATTCGCCTTTTACCATGAATCCGATGCTCGATGATGCCCCACGATCACTCAAAGCCGGATCGGCTTGCTGCAGATTGAAAACCACGATCAGCACCACCGCCCAAATCGCATAATGCGCCCAACCCGCAGGATACCGAGCCCAATTCGACGGAACGATTTTCGGCTTTCCAACCTCTTCCGATTCCGCCTCATATTGACGGATCTCCTCGGAAATTTTCACCGCCGCCTCTGACTCGGCCTGCAAATCGAACTCTCCGGGCTGATCCCCGTGCTCAACCCTTATCGACTCCCCCATCGCCAAAGCAACCAACGCACGCTCCTGCGCCTCATCCAGAGTGGGATAAGTCCCGACGTCGATCCATTCGTCTGAAGAGGAACCACAATCGCAGCGAGGTGCAGATGGCCGGACTGTATTATCAGAACATATCCGGCAAATGAACGCAGATGAACGCGGATCGGATTCTTTGGAAATTGGGTTTGAAGATTCCATTTCACAGGTATCCCACAGCATAAGCGCGGGGCTGTGCAAGCCTTGAATTTACAAGGCTTAATGGTCCGATTTGGGTGATGGCGATTGCGAGTTTTTTTGAGTTGGTGAGTGAATGACGAGTTTACGTG
>JBIKNX010000013.1:0-22843 GCA_044358435.1 Luteolibacter sp. | reverse complement strand
GGTCAGGCAGGCTGATCAGGCGGGTGAAGCAAAATCTCTGCGATTTCGACATCTGGCGGCGCGGATGCTCGTGCCACATTGCAAGGCATCCTGCGCGCGGAGCATTCTGATGCCTGGGGCGGTCAGGGGATGGGTTTTGTCTGCGGGAGAATTCATAGAGAAACCATCGAGCGCATCAGCTCCGGCCATCAGTGTTTGCCAGAACCGCATTGCCTGCAAACAAAGCTTCCAAATTCGGCAGGTCCGAGGCGCTCTGCGCGGGTTGGGACGCGATGACTTTGCCATGGAAAAACACAAAGACGCCGGGCATTTGTAATCCATCGCCGGCGAGGTGCCCCACACCGCAGCCCTTGAAAATGGCGATCGCTCCACGCCACCAAACCCGAGGTCCGAAGATTTCAAAAAAACCGCCTTTGCCCAGGCCGAACGCGCGGTAGAGCTCGCAGCGGGGATCGGCAATCCTATCGATTTCCGGATTCCGCCCGAGGTAATTCATTTCCTCGCCGGACTGAAGCATGTGAACCAAAACCAGAGACGCACGGTGTTCTCTGGCTTGATTTTCCAAATCCTGCAGCCCTCTTAAAATCTGGCGCGTGAAGGTGCAGCCGAAATGTCTCAGGAACACCAATACAAGAGGCCTTTCCATGGATGCGTCCTTGAGTTTTCTGCCATCGGAAAGTTCATAAACAGACGCCGCCTCATCGATGGAGTAGGGTTGCTGGCGCGCCAGGGGAATCCCCGTATGAGCCCGTAGCGCGGCCCAGAGGATCAGAACAAAAGGGGGAAGCCAGATGACGCCATTCAATCCGAGGATCAGCAGAGCCGCGGCCGGCAGCTCTTCCCTGAAGACCGCGCCTACTGTGAGCGTGAGGGTGATGATCGATCCGATCAATCCCAGCAGCACAATCGGCCAGTGCCGGATTGGATTTTTCGAGGCGATGAGTAAACCCAGACCGAGAATCCCTGAGAACATGCCAAACGTCTGGCACAGAACGGGTTGGCCTGAGACCTTGCAACCCAACCAGTCGAGGACTTGCATGGGACAGAGAATCGTCCACGCCGCTAACAGAAGATGATAAAGCCCGCCTGCTGCCAGAACGATACGCATCCACCTGGCGATGCCGCATTTTTCGTCATGGCACTGAAAATTCATCGCTTAGAGTATCGGTGAAATGAGATCCCGCAACGGAAGATTTTGCCATCTTTCCGGAGAGAAATCGGCAAAAAAACCGTGCCTCACAAGAGGCGATCCAAATTTCAGATTTTTCGCCCGATCAGGAACCGCCCGCCGCTTGTTTGCGCTGCCTTTCGGCCTTGAGCATGCCACAGCCCGCGGCGACATCGATCCCGCGGCGTTGGCGGAAGGTGCAGGGAATGCCGGATTGGCGGATGATTTTTTGAAACGCCTCTCCGCTCTCGCTCGCGGCACCGGCGAAGCCATGGGTCGGGTTCAGCGGAATGATGTTCACATGGCTGTCGATGCCTTGCAAAAGTGCGACCAATCGCTCCGCGGTTTCCGGCGAATCGTTTTTTCCGGCGATCAAGGTCCACTCGAAAAAGATCCGTTTTCCTGTCGTCGCGCAGTAATTCCGGCAGGCTTGGATCAGGCTTTCGAGATTCCATTTCCTGCTCGTCGGCACCAGAGAGGAGCGCTCTTCTTCCGTTGAACCATGCAGGCTGACAGCCAGGCGGTAGGGTCGGTTTTCCTGAGCCATGCGCAGAATGTTCGGCACAAAACCCACCGTGCTGATCGCAATTCTGGATGGCCCGATCGAGGCGCCGCGGACATCGGAAACGATATCCATCGCCTTCATCACGGAGTCGTAATTGTGAAGCGGCTCGCCCATGCCCATGAGCACCAGGTTGCGCAGGCGCCTGTGCGGATGACTCTGCGCCAACATGCGCCTGACGTGGCGGACTTGGGTGACAATTTCGCCCACGGTCAGATGACGAACAAAGCCCATTTGTCCCGTTGCACAAAACACGCAACCCATTGCGCAACCCGCCTGTGAGCTCAAGCAGGCGGTGAAGCGGCCGTCGTATCCCATCAGCACGGTCTCGATGACTTGGCCGTCTTGGAGGCGCAAAAGATACTTTCGCGTCAATCCATCGTTGCTGTGAATTTCCTGCTCTTGCCCGGGTAAATCGATGAAATAGGGTTTCCCCTCACCCACATTCGTGGCGACCCATTTTTTCAGCGGAGGCGAAAGATCGAGCGATGTGAGATCCATCGCGTGATCCCGGTGCATGGCACGCCACAGGGCTTTGGCATGATGCTTCAGAACTCCGGCATCGGAGAGAGCGGTTTCAATCTCGGGGAATGAAAGGCCGAGCAAGGATGATTGGGCAAGATTCACGGCTCAATGGGAACAGCTCTGGGTACGGCGACGGGCGCATCCTCATCAACCGGCACGGCAAGCGGAGGAATCACTTCCGCTCTGGGTGGCTCGGACCGCTCTTGCGACGGCCCGGAATCTTTTGCGTGAATCGCATCCAAATTGGGCTTCACCAAAACCGCTCTGGGCGGCTCAGGCGCCACTTCAACCGGCCGGGCTACCGGGGTTTTCCTGAGATCCCCTTTGGGCGGCGGGGTCTTGCGCATGCGGATCTCAACGCGGCGGTTGGGAGCCTGTGCTTCCGCGTCTCCCGAACTGATGAGTGGCTGCAGTTTTCCAAAACCCCGCGTGAAAATCCGCTCCTCATCCATGCGCAACGATTGTACCAGATAGCTTTTCACCGCCTCCGCGCGAAGCTCGGACAATTTGAAATTGGATTCGTCAGAACCGATCAAATCGGTATGTCCCTCGATCCAACAATACAGGCTCGGATTTTTATCGATCAACAAGGCGAGTTTCATCAGCCCGACCTTCGCGCTTTCGCGCAACTCGGCGCGATTGAACTCAAAGAGCAAATCACTGGGTAGAAGGGTTTTTTTGGAAAGCAGAAGATTCGCGGGAAGATTGAGGAGTTGGTCAATCGATTCAACCCCATCCAGCTTTCCTTGATCGACCAATCCTTGGTTGCCCTTCTTGATCAGCTGATCGGTGAAATTGGCCATCTCGCCATCATCCACTTTGACCGCACCCGGATCGATGATCACTTGCCCGACCGCTGCAGGCTGAAGCTCGGTGGTCATTCTTCCATACTCGGGAAGATTGGCTTCGAGGTCAAATTTCGATGATATCTCATTGACCACTTCACTGGCCTCGCCACTGGCGAGCGGATTGGACATTTTGATCGCATATTCCGGATCGACAGCATTTGGCGAAATATCGATCTCCGCCTCTTTCGGAAGCATTTCCAACAAATCGATTTCATCCAACAAATCCGCCGTATCATTGGGCGGAGTGAGGATGGTTTCAACAGGGGGGAGGGATTCTTCCACGTAGGGCTTCACCTCGACCCGCCTTATGTCGACAGGCTCGGTGACGAGCTCATCGGCTGGCGAAATACCGAAGGCGATTTTCACCCTGTCGAGGGAGAAAAACAGGGCCGCATGGAGCAGCACGGAGACAACCATGGCGACCGCCGCCCAGCGCCCGAGATGATCGGGCCCGGGAAGTCGGTAACCATCGGCATCGCGCTCCGCGCTCCAACGATAATCCTGTTCCATAATTGCCATCATAAACCATGCTTGCGGACTGGCAATCCCGGAAAAACGGACTTAGATTGGATACGGCACTAATCCTGCTGAAATCGAATTCAACAGCCCCATAAAATCATGCCTGCAAAGAAAACGACCTCTAAAGTTGCCGCAAAAAAAACCGCGGCCTCCGCCCCCCCGAAGAAAGCTCCTGCTAGGAAAGTCGCTAAACCCGCTACGAAAAAGGCCGCTAAACCCGCTACGAAAAAAGTCGCAAAGCCTGCCGCGAAAAAAGCCGCAAAGCCTGCCGAGAGGCCCGCAACCGGGAAATCGTTTGCGAGTCACGATGCCGTCGCGCACGCGGCCTATTTGAATTACCGTCGCCGGATGGACCTTGGTCTTCCCGGTGATCACGATACCGACTGGCTCGAAGCGGAACGTTCAACCCGCGGCTGAGCATGCCGGACCATTCAAGCCATGAGCTACGGATTGAAAAATCCGCACCTGATTCATTTAGCGGTTGTCATCTCAACCAGTTTGTCGATAGTCAGGTTATCTTGATTAAAAGTGTAGTCAGCATGCCTCCTTGTGATGGCGTTGCCGGGATCCTTTCAGATCCTGTCGGTTTTTCCTCATTTGAGACGGATGCCGCACACACCGACTTCGGAAACTTTTCCGCTTCCAACCGAATTTGTCATTTGAAACCCCATGAACCCCACAACCGAGGCCATGCAACCCGCCCTGTTTGATCAAACCAACGCCGTAGCTCCCACGACAACCCCACGCAAAAACCGCCGCAAAACTACCAAGGCCGTGGAGGAATTCGGGCTCAAAGCTCCCTCGCAGCTGGGAAAAAACTACGTGCTCGATACGAACGTCCTGCTTCACGATCCGGGCTGTTTGGAGCGGTTCAAGGAAAACCACATTTGCATTCTCGTCGATGTTCTTGCTGAACTCGATAAATTCAAAAGCGAACAATCCGAGCGCGGAGCCAACGCGCGCCGCGTCCACCGCCGGTTGACCGACATCTTTTCTACGGCAACCGTAGTAACTGCCGGAGCGCCCACCCAAGGCGGTGGCACGATTCGTCTGGTGATCTATGATCCCATCAGTTGCCCCGACAACTCCGAACAACTCAAACAGTTCTACCGGATTTTTCCGGATCGCGAACGGGTCGATCACCGCATCCTCGCCGCATGTTTTCTTCTCAGGCAATACAATCCGGACGGTCAGGTCGCGCTGGTCACCAAAGACATCAATCTTCAGCTCAAGGCACGCGCGGTCAATATCGAGTGTCAGGATTATCTGAATGACAAAGTGGATGCCCGTGAGGTTTCCAATTACGATGTGCGCCGGGTGGAAGTGGACGCATCCGAGTTGCATCGTTTCGCCAGCAGCGGAGAAATCGAACTCCAGCAGGAAAGATACGAAGGCATTGCGATCAATGAATATGTGCTGCTCTGCAGTGGTGAAAAGCAAACGATTCCGGCACGGCTGCAATTCGACAACCGTTTTGTGCGCCTGAACATTCCCGAAGTTCTGAAAATTCCCGATGGCCAGACCTTGAAGCCACTGAATCTCGGGCAACGCTGTTTGATCGATGCGTTGCTCAATCCGGACATTTCCCTGGTGACATGTTACGGCCATGCCGGAACGGGCAAGACCCTGGTGGCGGTCGCCGCCGGCTTGCATGAGATGTTCAACCGCAAATACAACGGCATCACGGTAAGCCGTCCGGTGGTTTCCATGGGAGATCAGCTGGGATTCCTGCCCGGTTCGCTCGATGAGAAAATGCGGCCATGGCTCCAACCCATTCATGATGCGCTGGATCTGCTGATGCGCCCCAATGTTCCACTGGGTCCGAAACGCAAACAACAGAAAACGGCCGCAAGCGGTCTGGCTGTCAAAAAACCTTATGAGGTCCTGATGGAGCAGGGCATTTTGGAAATTGAAGCGCTTTGCTACATCCGCGGACGCTCGATACCGAATCGATTCTTCATTCTGGACGAAGCCCAGCAACTCACTCCACAGGAAGCCAAAACCATCGTGACGCGCATGTCGCGGGATTCGAAACTGGTGCTGGTTGGCGATCCCGCACAGATCGACAATCCCTATGTCGACAGCCGCAGCAACGGTCTGGTTTACACCCGCAATCGATTGAAGGGCCAGCCTTTTGCTGCACACGTCGCACTCAACCGTGGCGAGCGTTCCGAGCTTGCCGAGGCTGGCGCACAACTCATGTAGCTCATGGGAATTTCCACTTTCATCACCGGGTCACTCGCGCAGTGCGTGTGGCTCACGATCGTTATGGGTGGCGAGCCCGTCACCCTGCCTGTGAAAAATCTGATTCTGGATTTGGACGCGTCCAAGGGGGTCGAAGTTGCTGATGGCGACCGGGTGGTGGCGTGGCGCAATCAGGCACCCATCGAAACCAAGCTGGTTTTCGAGCCTCGTGACAAGGGCCGCAAGGAGGCGGGTGGCGGCAGGCCGACCATCCGCAAATCCGCCGCAGAGATCAACGGATTGCCATCGATGGTTTTTCTGCAACAGGAACTCGTATGCAAAGATGAGGATATCTTCGATGCATTGACCCAAGGAAAAGGCCACACATGGATCGCCGTAATCGCCGTCCGTTCGCAACGCGTCGGGTTGAAAAATGTGAACTCGTTTTTCGGCAACCTTCGCAACGGGGGGAAATACGAGGGCGTCTGGGGTTGCCTGAACGATGACAACTCCGTCTGGTGGGGCGCGCGAAACGGCCGGAGCTTCGGGCGGTTTGATCAGAATAATCCGCAAGTCCTCGGACCGGTATTGGAACAGGGAAAATTTCATGTCGTTGCTGGGCGGATGACATCGGGAGATGAAACCGCCACCCTGAGCCTGTATGTCGAGTCTGCGAAATCCGTCGCGGAAGTCGCTTTCCCCGTGGATCCGAAAGCGAATCCGTCATGCATGGTCATCGGTCAGGAACGGGATGCCATCGAACATCCCGGCTTCGAATCTTTTGATGGGGAAATCGCGAGATTCCTGATTTGGGAGCGGCCTTTAGATGATGCGGAACTTGCGAAAACGATGCAGGTTCTGAATAAAACTTATCTCAGCGCCGCAAAGGATTGAGATCTGAAAGGAACCGCGATTTCCAAATCGCGATCTCGTAAGCGAAACATCTAGCTCTAACAAAACCGTTGCAGGCGCGATGACAAATCGCGGTTCCTTTTCAGCGCAACCTCGGATTGAGGGCGATTTGTGCAAGGTCAGCTAGGAGGTTGGCTGCGACAATGAGAAAGCCGTAAAAGAGAACGAGTCCCTGAATGAGGAAAAACTCCCGGTCGGTTGCCGCATTGACAAAATGCTGGCCCATGCCGGGAACCTGGAAAATGGTTTCGATCACGAACGAGCCGGAGATCATTGATGCGAATGCGGGTCCGATGAAGGCGACGGCCGGAATCAATCCTCCGCGCAATGCGTGGCGCATGATGATTTTGTATCCCGGGACACCTTTGGCTTTCGCGGTGCGAATGTAGTCCTGATTGAGCACATCCAACATGCCGCCGCGGGAAAGCCGGGCGAGGTAGGCGGCATTGATCATGCCAAGCGTCACGGCAGGTAGAATCCAATCCGTTGGCGAGCTCCAGCCCGCAACATGGATCGAATCAAACCGGAGTCCGGCAAACACCGCCAGCAAAGGACCGATCACGAAACTCGGCAGACAGATGCCGAGCATGGCAAACGAAAGGCAGGCGAAATCGACGGGCGTGTTTTTTTTCACTGCGGCAATCACACCCGCGGGAATGCCGACCATTAATGCGATAGCCATCGAAGCGAGACCGAGGGCCAGCGATACGGGAAAGGAATCGCGAATCACCTCGGAAACTTTCACCCCGTCTTTCTTGATCAAATCTCCGAGATCCTGACGGATGATCAGGTTTTTCAAATACCGCGCGTATTGCACCGGCAGGGGTTGATCGAGTCCGGTATAGGCTTTCATCCGCTCAAGCACATGTGCGGGCACCGCCTTTTCCTCGGTGTAGGGACTTCCCGGCATCGCACGCACCAGAAAAAAGGTCAACGTGACGAGAATGAACAACGTCAGCAAGCCTTGCAAAAACCGAGATACGAGAAGTTTGAACATGTTCTTGTTAATCTTTTTCCGCCGGGACAAGGCGAACGGATGTGTAAGGGTGACAATCGAGAAGCAACGGATCCCAACCTTTAACGGACGGATGGATGAGATAATTTTTCGATCTCCATGCGACTGGCGCCATGGGAGCCTCTGCCAGCAGGATTTGTTCCGCTTGCTTCAATTTCGCGTATCTCTCCGAGGGATCCGTGAGCTGGAAAGATTCCGCCAGCTTGTCCGCAAACGGTTGGCTGACCCAGCCCGTATTGTTGTTGCCGTTGCCGGGAGACCACATCTCAAGAAAGGTCAGCGGATCGATGTAATCACCTATCCAGCCTCCCGCGCAGATGTCGAAATCCAGCGACTGCATCGCCACAAGATAAGCGGTCCATTCCTTGTGTTCGATTTCGATTTCCACTCCGAGATGCTCACGCCACATGGCTTGAGTTGCCGCACCGATCGTTGCCGCAGCTTCACGGGATGAGACGAGAAGCTTGAGTCTGGGAAATCCATCGCCATCGGGGAAGCCGGCTTCGGCGAGCAGTTTTTTGGCCTCTTCTATATCAAACTTCACATCGTGCGGCGGCTGATAACCGCGGGTTGGCGGAGTCAAACCGTAAGGAGCGTCATAGCCTCGGAATACATTTTTGCATAGCGCTTCACGATCCAATGTCATGCTGAGTGCGCGACGGACCTTGATGTCATCCATGGGCTTTCGGGTCGTGTTGAAACGAAACATGTCGGTTCCGAAATAAGGCTCCTGGCGCAGCACGGACGAATTGGTTTTTTTCATCATATCCACCACTTCGGCCGGAGCCGTGTAGGTGACATGAATCTGATCATCGCGAAACATCCTTGCCTCCGTGTATGGATTGTTAATGGGGAGAAAGCGGATCCCGTTGAGAGCAACATTTTTCGCATTCCAATAATGCGGGTTGCGCTCAACCTCGATGTGATCGGTCCTGCGATATGACTTGATCCGAAACGGGCCATTGCCCACGTGGTTTGCGGCCTTGGACCAAGGATTGCCGATTTGGCCGATGGTTCCGTGTTTCAGGACCGCATGTTTCGGAACCGGATACCAAGTGTAGTGCTTGAGCAATTCCCTGAAGTAAGGGGTTGGGCCGCGCAACGTGAAGGTGAAGGTCCATTTGTCGAGAATCTTCACTCCAACGGTGGAGAAGTCTTTGGTTTCACCCTTGTTGAAAGCCTCGGCACCTTTCACGAAATAGAGCATTTCGGCATATTTGGCAGCGAGATCCGGCGTGAGGATGCGCTCGTAGGCAAATGCGTAATCCTCTGCCGTGACTTCCCGGCCATCCGACCACTTCGCATCTTGGCGGAGTCTTACCGTCCAGACCGTGCATGTCTCATCTGGCGTAACCTCCAAAGCCGAGCCTGTCGGCGTTGCGAGATCGTCCGATGGATGGAACTGAACCAATCCCTCGAATAACGCGCGCATGACATTGCTGTCCAAAACGCCGGTAACGACCTGAAGATCGAGGCTCTTGGGGTCATTCGCATTCCCCATGATCAAGATCCCCTCACGGGTCGCCCGATCCACCTGGCTTTCCCGTTCGCAGGCAACCAGGCAAAGACAAAGGGCGGAAACGGTCAGTTGGCGTAGCATCTCTGCGGGGAGCATGTCATAAATGTGCGGGGAGGGCAGAATAAATTTTACCAGCCCGACATGACCCGGGAAAGCGCCGGAATGAGGTTTGTTCAGTTGGAAATGGGTTCTTCCTCTTCCTTGGCTTTGAAATCCATGAGTTTTTTATACTCCTCGGGCATCTCCTTGATATCGTTGAAATATTTCTTGTAGAGTCTGGCCAAGGCGCCGGCTTCCAACAATTTGTTGTAACCTGCGGAGCCTTTCTTCTCCAGATCCGTGCCCCAGTCCGTCATTGCGGTTTTAACGGCTTCATCCTTGAAATAGATGTCGAGCAAGCTCAGGGCGGCCTTGGAGACCAGGCCTTCCGAAGATGCCGCATCCGCCGTGATCACCATATTGTAAATGCCCATCGCCTCTTCAAGGCGGTTCAACTTGTGCAAGGCCAAAGCCTTGCAGTAAAGAACTTGGACGAGCTGATCATCCGGCATTTTCTCTTTTTCGCGATCGGTGGCAACGGACAGCACACGATCCCAGCTTTCCGATTTGACGGCATCCCAAAGGACATAGAGATCCAGCTGACGCAGTTGATATTCGCGGGTCAGATGTTGCTTCGAAAAGCCCTGCAGAGCCTCGGCAAGACCTTTCAAATCCCCCAATTTTCTCAGGCACTCGAGCTCATGAAATGCGGCGAGTACATGGTAATTTCCGGGAAGATTTGCGACGGCTTTGGTCTGGTTCTTGTATTTGGCGAATTGCGCTTTCGCGTCTTCATATTTACCGGATTCGTAGAGATCCATCGCGGCAATGTATTCCGCAGGTTCCAAAAAGAAGATGACCTCGAAATCCTTGATTGCCGAGACCGTGGAGCTCTGTGAGGTGATCGGGTTGCGGTATTCGATCTGGGTGGCGTTTGCGGCAACAACGGCTCCCACAAAATTATTGCCGCCCGGTTCTTTGGGCACAAACGCGGCCTTGATCATGAACGGCTCTTGAGCAAGAGCGGTGAGGGTGAATGTGGAGGTGAGCGTAAGGAGAAGAAACGGTTTCATGGGTCTGAATGGTTTGAATGTTGGAACGGGGATCAGTGGCGTGGGGGATTACTTCCTGTTTTCTTTCTCCTTTTTGATTTCTTCCATGGATTTCACATTGGGATCGGCAACATATTTGGCCGTGAGTTTTTCAACTTCCTTCCAAAGCTCGAGTTCCGCGGGCGTGAGCTTGTCCTTGAAACGGCTGGTGAGTTCGATGAAATTGTAACCCCCTTCGTAGGCGCCTTGCCTGTCGGACGGGATATTGGGATCCGTGGAGAGACGGTTGCGTTTGTAGGAGAGCTCCATCCATGAACGGATCGCGGGAGCGGAGACTTTGATATTGCCCATGTAAGTGGACCAGACTTTGACATACATCTGGATCGCGTCTTCGGTCATATCGCGCTTCTCAAAGGTTTGAGCGAGGAGGTATCCGATTTCCGCGCTGTATTTGCTGAATACAAGAACCGGTCCCGCGGCCGCGTCACGGTTGAGATATTCGTTCGCCCGTTTGGCAGCCCCTTCGTAATCGCCTTTCTGCATGAGGACTTGAACGATCCTATAGAGGGAGAATTCACGCTGGCCCTTGTCTCCGGAATCCGCAAAGACCCGCTCGAAATCCTCGATGGATTTGGCCAGTTCATCAGGCTGCTTGGATTTGCCGTAAACATCGGCGCGACCCAACAGGGCATCGAAACGGTAAGCCTGATCCTGGCGCGAGAGCGCTTCATTGTAATACGGCAGGGATTCAAGCGGGGCCGAGGTTTTGGTGCGGAGGTAGTCACCAAGTTTCACCAGAATGAAATTCGAGAGCTCCTTGACATCGAATTCGGTTTTCAGGTTTTGAAACAGGACTTGAATCATGGCATTCACGTCGCGCTTCTCATTGTCATCTTTCGCCTTTGTCAGGAGATTCTCATAGACGCCGATCACAGCGATGCGCAGGAGGGCGCGTGCCACCTTGTCACCGACCTCGATTTTCGGGAAATTGAAGAAGTGCTCCTTGAGTTCTTCGGGCTTGTGGGATGCCAGGTAAGCTTCGGTGTAGGAGTTGATGGCTTCTTCCAATCCGTAGGCTTCTTGGAGCTTGGCCATTTCGGAAATGATTTCCTGAAGGCGTTTCAGGGCTTCTTCGCCGCGGCCGACCGCCATCATGGCCGGCATGATGGCGACGGAAAGTTGCGCGCGATAAGGCGAGTCTTCCGAGTATTTCTCCCAATATTTTTCAGCATAAGCGACCGCTTTCGGAAAACGGGTGGCGGCATCCTCATCGCTCTTCTCGCCGGACAGCACAGAGACCAGATAGTAGAGCGCTTCTCCGGCAATACCGTCACTTCCTTTGGATTCGGCTTTCTCCAATGAGAGCTGGTAACATTCGATTGCCTCGGTGATTTTGCCTTGGCCCTCGAGCACATTGCCTTTGAGATTCAGTGCCTGGTTGGCGCTTTGGCTGTCAGGGAAATCTTTGAGCAGACGATTGATTTTTTCCACGGTCGCTTCCATTTCATACTCGGAATAGTGGACGTTTGCGCGATCCAACAGGGCGAGCGGAATATAGCTTTGATCCGGATCCGCTTTGTATTTCTCGAGGAATGCGTCAAGAAGCTTGGCGGCATCTTTCCATAACTGCAGGCGTTGGGTGTTGGATGCGCGGAAATAGGAGGCGTGCATCGCGAAGCGGCTCTCGGGATAGGTGGTGATGTGTTTTTCCAGATATGGGGCGGCGGTGTCATACTTGCCCGTGTAGAAGTAAGAGCCGCCGAGCACGAACAACGCGAGATCATGTTCCGGCGAGGGCGCCTTGAGTTTTTCCTTGGTGATGAGGTCCGAAGCGATTTCGATGCAGGTTTCATAGTTTCCGTTGAAGAACAGGGAGGAGAGCATGAGCCTCATGATCGCCGCCTTGTGCTTGGATTCCGGATAGGTTTTGAGGAAAAGTTCGCTGTAGGATTGCACCTGATCCATCTTGCCGAGGAGAGATGAGGTGCGGATGAGGCTGAACAGGTTGTCCTCACGTTTCTCAGATCTCGAATACAGGGTTTCGAGTTGCAGGTAAGCCGCATGGGCGGCCGGCACGTAGCCCTGTGCTTCGTAAATGTAGGCGGTGGCCGCGAGCTTGATCATTTCAAGCGACTTGTTGCCGGCGAGCTCCGCCTTCAAGGCGGATAGATCGTTTTCCATCTGTGCCCGGTTCAGCTTGGCGGATCCATCGGTCAATACCGGGAGTTTGCCCATGATTTTGATCTTGGCTGTCAGGTCGTCAATGGCGACTTGGGTAGGAGGAACGAATTGGTAGAGAACCAGAGCGGTCTTCACTTTTTCCGCGGCAATGGCATCACCCGCAAGCTTCATGAAAACCTTGGAAAAGCGCTGCATTTCAAAAGGCTCGATCATCAGAACCCCTTTGTTTTTCGCGAGGAAATCAAGGAAGCCCTGCTCGTTTTCCTCTTTGAGGGATACGGAGACCAGGACTTGGAAGCCCGAAACGATCGCCGCGTTCGGGGTGGCGAATGCGGCTTTGTTTTTGATGGCGATTTCCAAGTGCTCATTACCTTTGGCGATATCGCCAACATTGTAGAGGCAGATTGCCATGTTCACATGGAACAGGCCTTGGGGGTATTTGTCTTTCGGGGTGCGCTCCTTGATGAACTGATTCCACTGGTCGATGGCGACCTGATATTTTTCAGCGCCCATCGCTGCTTCTCCCCATTTCAACAATGCCATCTTACTGAATATGTTGCCATCTTTCTCCGGAGTGTTCGGGAAGTCCTTATAGGTGGCCTCAAAGGATTTCATCGCATCGTCAAATTTCTTGAGCTGGAGCTCGCAAACGCCCTTGCGGAACCAAATCATGCCGAATTGTGGCCCGTATGTTTCCAACGCCGCTTTCTTGTCTTCACCATGCTTCTCGATGGCCTGGGCATTGAGGGCGAGGGCTTGTTCCCATTTGCCCTCGTTCATGGCCTTAAGTCCGTCATCGACCAGTGTGGTCAAGTCCTGAGCCGGTAGAATCAACGAGGAAGTGACCAGCAATGCAGCGGATAAAATGAAGTTTTTCATGGCGGTTTGATGATTGATTTGGAGTTTGGTAGGGGGAGTTGGATTTGTGAAAAATGAAACGCCGGGGGCCTGCCCTTGCGGGAGCTAACGTCCGCCGGCGTTAAAAAATTGGCTGAAAATTTCTTTTGCGGTGAATCACTCGATAAGATCCGTGAAGGTAACCGATGAAATTCCCACTGAGGCAAGTGCGTTGAGGACATCAATCACCCGTTGCTGGGTGGTGCCCGGATCCACCCATATTTGGACGAGAGGATTGTTTCCCGCACTCTTGGCGGCCGCGGAATAAAGTTGCAGTTGGCTGTTGAGCAGGGGCAATTCGCGAACCGTCGCATCCGTATCGAGGGGTTGTTGGGCATCGCCAGTGCCTGCGAAAACCGCACCTGCCGCATCTACCTTGATGAACATGGGATCGATCTCTGGCTGCGAGCTGCTCGGCGGCGAGTTTGCGGGAAGAGCCATGCCCAAGTCCTGTTCGCGCGGTGTGATCGTGGAGGTAACGATGAAATAGATGAGAAGCAGGAAGCAGACATCGATCAGCGAGGAAATATCGAGTTCTGGCATTCCTTCTTCCGGGACGGCTGATTTCTTATGACGGGCCATGGAGAGTTTTTACTGAAGGTTTTGAAACGGGGGGTGGAAATTATTTTGCGGACTTCAGGCCTTTGTGGGTTTCATAAACTGCAAAAACCACTTCTGTCACACCTGCTTCCGCCGCTGCGCCGATGGCGGTTCGGCAATATTTGAACATGGCGGCCTGATCTCCCCGGAGGTGCAATTTCGGCTTCAATCCCTCGGAGTCCATCTGCTCTTTTCGTTTTTTGACAATTTCAAAAATCGATTGTTTGTCCGGCAGGATGACAAATTGCTCGTCGGTGAATGTTCCGTCCTCACGAACGTTGACAACAATGCGTCCTCGCCCGTCCTCTTGCCTTTTCGAGTTCTTGGCTACCGGCGGCAAAACCTCGGGATCGGTCCGGACGATGATGGCGGTCGCGTTGACGATGAAGAAGATCAGCAGGAGGAAAACCATGTCGATCATCGGCGACATGTCGATTTTCGCCTCTTCATCATCCATCCCGGTGTACCGTTCTTTTTTGGCCATGGTATAGGTTCTTTCGCAAGTTCAGAAAGCTGATGCTTGCCGAGATCCTGGCAAGCATCACCGATTGGCAGATTAAACGGCGATACCCTCCGGGATCTTGGCATAAAGGGTGTCCGCGTTCACCGTGGCAATGGCCGCGTTGAGCATTTCCTCCGCCGCGTGGACAGAATCCGCGACGAGTTGATTGTATTTGTTTTTATAGTAGACGAAACTGACGATGGCGGGAATCGCGTTGATCAGACCCCAAAGAGTTGTGAGAAGGGCGACCGAGATGTCACCTGCGAGAGCCGAAGGATCCGCGCCGCCGGAGGTTTGAAGGGTGCCGAACGCACTAACCATACCCATGACGGTTCCAAGGAGTCCGAGCATGGGAGATGCTTGGGCGCAAAGGGAAATGTAATTCACCCAAAGAAGGTTCTTGCGGGCTTCATTGTTCGTGAAATCGGCGATCGCATCCTCAACTTGGTCGCGGCCAAGGGTTTCCGGTTGGGTTGCATCGATGTTCGGGAAGGAATAGGCGACCAGGCGGCCGAGATATGAAGGATGGCTAGCAGCCAGTTCGATTGCGGAACGTACGCGGCAGTTGACCATGTGGTCCATGAGAGCCATCTGAAGATCCGCAGGATGGTATTTGGCCTTGGTCATGTTCATCGAGTTGTAAACCGAGAGTGCGATGTAGGCGACGACAGCGGCCCCGATGAAAAACATCGTCGGACCTCCATCGATCACCCAACGGTCAAGAAAGGTTTTCTGTGCGACCGGTGCGGCAGTCTCTTGCGCAAAGATTTGCGGAGCGCTGAGAAGTGCGAAGACGAGGACGGTGAACGCGGTTACGGGAGGGCGGTTTTTAACTGTATGGATCATGAGTTTTGCAGGTTTGCTCGGATAAGTATGGAGTTTGGAAATATAACGGGAGTCGGCAAGGAAGATTTTATGAAAAAATGAAAGGTTTTCGGAAAAATCCCGTCACCACTTTTCAAAGTCGCCTTTGAAGTTCGGGTTTTGTGAAAACGAACGGGCACGGGTGCTCTTTAGGAAAAAATCGATTTTTTCCTCAAGTTGTCCGACCCGCTCAGGCTGGCTGGCAGATAAGTCCACGGACTCTCCGGGATCTGCCTCCAGATCGAACAGCTCCGTACGTGCCGGCCAGGCCCAGCGAATGAGCTTCCAATTTCCGTCGCGCACTGCGGTACCGGGCGATCCGCCTTGATTGCCCCAGTGAGGGTAATGCCAGAACATGGTACGACCCGATGACGGCGAAGTCGGATTTTTCAAATAGGTTAGAAACGACATGCCGTCCTTGTGGATGTCAGGAAGCAGATCATGGCCGGTTGCGGCAAGGATGGTCGGGAAATAATCCGTGGTGTGGATGGGTTCCGCGCAGGTCGTGCCTCCGTTGCCGGTGAAGGGATTGCGGATCAGCACCGGGACGCGGATGCCGCCTTCATACAACCAACCCTTTCCGGCGCGATAGGGCAGATTCGAAGTCGGTGAGCCTTCGGAAGTGGAAAGCCCCCCGTTGTCGGAGGTGAAAATGACCAGGGTGTTTTCGGCGAGACCTTCCTGCTCAAGGGTTTCCAGGACATGGCCGACCGCGGAGTCCATGGTTTCGATCATCGCTGCGTAAACGGCGTGAGATTGAACGGTGCGGTTTTGGCGCGGAGGTTCGGCGGAAAATTCATCTTTCAGGCCCAGCTTTTCGCGTTTGGCCCGGTATTTTTTTACCAAATCCTCGGGGGCCATCAGAGGCGTGTGCACGGCGTAGAAGGAATGATAAACAAAAAACGGTTTGGCTTTGTTGGCCTTGATGAAATTCGCCGTCTCGCGACCCAGGCGCTCGGTGAGGTATTCTCCGTCCGGACCATTCTCAAGGAAGGGATTTTGGTAGGGGGAGAAATATTTTTTTCCGCCGTAAGGGCCGCCCTTTTCCGTGCCTCCGATATTGATGTCGAAGCCGTGGTCGGTCGGCAGGTTTCCTTGCGGGCCGAGGTGCCACTTGCCTGCGAAAAAAGTGGCGTAGCCCTGTTTCTTCAGAGCGTCCGCCAAGGTCACCGTGCCTTTGGGTAAATTCCCCAGGTAGGGCGCGGGCAAGATGGGATATTTGTCGCGACCGTTTTGGCTTTTGTCCGATTTGAGGAAATTTCTAACCGGATCGTAGTCCTTCGGAATTTCTCCGAAAAATTGATTGGGAGCACCGAAATAATCCGTATTGCCAGTGCGGGCGGGGTTCTGTCCGGTCAACATCGCGGAGCGGGTTGGCGAGCAAACCGGACAGCTTGAATAACCGTTGGTGAAAGTCACGCCGGTTTTCGCCAGTTTCGCGAGGTTGGGAGTTTCGTAAAACGGATTTTTGCCATCGAGGTTCAGATCCATCACTCCGAGGTCATCGGCGATAAACACGATCACGTTGCGAGGTTTCTCTGCGGAATGGGCAACCGCTGCCAAGGCCACGGACAGAAGTAACATTCTCATGATTGCGAGAATGACGCGGAGGGCGGTCTTGTCAAACCGGCAGAGTCAGAACGAAGACGGCGCCGGACTGGCCATCGGTTCGGTTTCCGCAAACCAGCTTGCCACCCATCGATCGCGCGAGTCGATTCGACAACGCCAGCCCGAGGCCGACGCCGGGTTGGGATTCGGCGGCTTGTTTGGCGGATTTGTGGAAGGGGCGGAAAATCTTTTTGCATTCCTCATTCGAAATGCCCGGACCGTGATCGGAAACGCTGATTTCCAGTCGCTTCGATGGGTTGGAGATCCCGATCGTCACCAGCGGCGGTTCCGAGCCCGCGGCGTATTTTGCGGCGTTGTCGATAAGGTTGAAAAGAATGTGCTCCAGCGCGTTTGAATCCAACGAACAGCGCAACGGACTTTCGATATTCATTTCCAGCCTGAGGTGTGCGGCGGCGAGTCTTGCCTCGAAACGCTCGCGCATCGATTCCAACAGCGTTTCCACATCGTGTTCCGAGATCGAGCTGCGCGCGCTGCCGCGTTCGATTTTTGAAAATGCCAGGACGTTTTCCACCAGATGGGATAGCCGGTCCGCCTCGCGCGAGAGGGTGTTCAAATAAGCCGGGCGCTTTTCCGGACTGACCGCATTGTTTTGCAAAATATCCGAATAGAGCCGGAATGTTGTCAGGGGCGTGCGGAGTTCGTGGGTCACGGCGGAGACGAAGGAGGCGCGTCGCTCGCTGAGTTGCATGATGTTGGCGACGAGGAAAAAGGCGACCCCGACCGCGAGGATGGCAGCCACCCAACCGGCGAGCAGCGAACGGAAAATGCTTTGCGGCAGTTTTTCCGGTGCCATGGCGATGGAGCCGGGCGTGAGGTGGAAGGGAAACGATGCCAATACCAGTGAATCATCCGTTTCCGCACTGGGTTGGCTCAGATTCGCGGCGGGCAGAAGCGCGGTGATTTCGTTGAGCAGGATTTTTTCGAGTGCTTTATGATCGGTCAAAATGCCTTGGGCGAAACGGCTGGGAGCCATGCTTTTTCGAAGGAGAAACAGGGAGCCCTCAAACCAGAGCGGCTTGAATTCGGAGGTCGGGTTGGCAACTACGAGATTATCGGAAATCGCGGGAGTGGCTTGTTCAGGCCTGTCATTTTTGGGCACGGGCGGGGCAGCTGAATATCCCGTCTTGCTCTTTGAAAGGGTGTTCTCCAAAAGCTGCTGACGGCTCGCACGCTCCGCGATGTTGGCGATCTGTTGTCCATCTTCGTCCTTGTAGCCCCAGTTGGTCGCTTGTTTTTTCTGAAGCATGGCCGCTTCTTTTTGTTCCTGCGCTTGGAAATCCCGCTTCTCCTGATAGCTGCTGCTGATGAGCGAGGGAAGTGAAGCGCGCACCTCATTCAGCTTCTGCTCGTTTCCATTGCCCTTGACCGCGGCCCCGTCCGGTGTCTCGAACCTCAGGGACACCGGCAAGCTGTTGTCAGGAAATGTTAGAAAACGCTCCGGCGGGATCGCATTCTGTTCGATCAGGATGGATGCGCCCAAGGAATCCATGCGCCATAGGGAAAGCCTGACCCGCTCCTGGATATCTGCCCGGATTTCCGCGCGTGCACGGTTTTCCTCGGTTCGGATCACGCTGTCCGTCAGCCACAACATCGCTGCGAACACGAGGCATGCGCAGAAGGCGAAGACGATCCAAACGAGAGTCGTGGGTTGCAAGCGGGACAAGCTCATCCGGAAATTCGGGGTTGGGTGAAACGGTAGCCCTTGCCGCGTTCGGTGACAAGCCGGTGGGCGAGATCGTTTCCGAGTTTGGCGCGCAGGTTCGCCATGTGCATGTCGATCGTTCGGGTTTCGATTTTATCCGGATCCAGATTCCAGACATGCCGGAGAATTTCATGGCGCGTGAGGATACGGCCGTTGGCTTCGATGAGGTAACGGAGCAAACCGCTCTCCCGCTCGCTGAGTTCGGTGGTGCTTCCGTTGGGAAATTTGATCTTGTTTTCCGTAAGGTCGATCTCCACGCCATCGAACAAATAGTTGGCAGCCGGAGCAGGACGCTCGTGAGTGCGGCGCAGAACGGCATCGACGCGGGCGAGCAGTTCCTTCATGCTGAACGGCTTCACCACGTAATCATCCGCACCGCCAACGAGGCCCTTGACGCGGTCCTGTTCCTCACCACGGGCGGAAAGCATGATCACCGCCTGGCCGGGCCGGGCTTTTTTGATCGCCGCGAGGATTTCAAAACCCGAAGGACCCGGCATGACAATATCTAACAAAAGAAGCCGGTAGTTCGCCCTCAATGCCATCTCCATGCCCACATGACCATCGGAGGCCTGCAAGGTTTGGTAGCCGCCATACTCCAAAGTATCCACAATACCCGTGCGCACAGCGGGATCATCCTCGATAACCAGAATGGTGGGTGAGTCGATCATGTTTGAGAAAAGATAGGGGATTCAGGGCTACACGCCAGAGAAATTAACGAATCCGAACCACTGATGGACACAGATGAACACTGATAAAATAATGGAAATTGAATCTAACAATCATTGGGAGGGATAATGACTCTAAGTTTCAATCTTATCAGTGTTCATCTGTGTCCATCGGTGGTTTTCTTGATGATATAACTATGATTACTTTTTGAAGTTGTATCCGACCTTCGATGCCTGTTGGCGGGTGGCTTCGATCATCGCCTGATCGAGGGATTTTTCGCCTGAGGCAGCTTGCTTTTTCAACTCCTCGGCAACGTGTGTCTCACGAGCCTTGTTGAGGGTTTTGATTTCTTCCTGGATCGCCGAACGTTTGGCGGCGGCTTCGGCGATGGCTTGGTTCAGCTCCTCCCGGGTTTTTCCGCGCAGGTTTTCCGGCAGCTCCTCGTCTTTCAATTGGGTGATATCGATTTTTTTCTCCTTCACCGCATCGCAAAGATCCCAACTGGCGTTGGAATAATTCGAGCTGGATTTGGTGATGGCACGCTCCACATGGGCGCCCTTCTGATCGTTCGCGCTGGCGTCCGTATCGGCTTTCATCTGCCTTTCCGCGGCTTCCTTGCGGCGGGATCCGTAACCCAAATAAGTTTCGTTGAGCTTCAAACTCAGCTCGGCGATGCGCTTGTCCTGCGGGGCATCGATGTGTGCGACGACTTTATCCTGATCGATGACCAGGAAATCTCCGCCACCGAGCGCCGCGCCATCGTGCCATGCGCCGTTGATGCCTTGCTGGCGATCTCCGCAATGGATCGTGTTGATGACAATGCCTTTTGCGAGGGCTTCTTTGGATGCGGAACGGGCATCGACCCGGCCTTGGGTGAACGGCTCGTTGCCGGCGATGAAAATCGCTTTGTAGGTTTTCTTGTTATCGTCCCATGCGAGATCGCCGAGTGCCCGTTGGATCACCGCGCCGCAGTATTCCTCTCCGCCGTTGGTTTTGAGGGCGAAAAGTTTCGAGCTCAGATCATCGAGATCACGGGTCAGCGGAGTGACCAGACGGATCCAATCGTTTCCGACGGCGTTGCCGTTGTTGCCGTATTCGTAAAGCGCGACCTCGACGAACGGCGCCTCGCCATCGCGTTCCGCATCGATGAAGGTGTTGACGACTTTCCAGAGCTGCGTCTTCGCCTGATCGATGAGGCCGTCCATGCTGCTGGATGTATCTAACAGAAGCGCGATCTGGATACGGTTTTTTCCGTCAACCACCGGTTTCGCCGGAGCATCGACGGTGGGTTTGTCTTGGGTTGGAGCGACTTTTCGGTCTTTCGCATGCGCAGGCATCTGACTGGAGATGATGGTGACGAAAGTCGCGGCAAGTGCTAGGGTGTGTGTGGTGTTTGTTTTCATAACAACCTCTATTTAGTTCCAGCTCGGATTTCTGTCCGTAAAGGCTGTGTAAAATCAAATGCGGGGTTGCGATATCTGCCAAATCACCGAAAATAACCGCTATCTTTCATTTTCCTATGATAAGCCAATCCCGTCACTCCACCTTGTTGCTTTTCAGCGCCGCTTTGCTGGCTTTGACTCCAGCCATGCTGGGTGCTGAAGAAAAGAAAATGAAACCCGCGCCGGATACGTTCCGCACGGCGTTGATTTACGATGATGTGTTTCTCGAACACGATACCGGACCGGGCTTTCCGGAGCATCCGGATCGTCTGCGGCGTTTGACCAAGCATCTCAAGGAAAACGAAATTTCCAAGCGCCTGATGTGGGTGAAGCCGGATGAAAAGATCGATCCCTTGCCGTGGATTCATGAGATGCATGACAAGGATTACGTGGCGGCGCTGAAGCGGGCTTGTGAAGCCGGTGAGAAACGCATGCACGGCAGCGGCGACACGCCGATTTCCAAACGCACCTACGAGGTTGCGACGCGCGCGGTGGCCGGTGCCTTGACCGCGGTGGATTTGGTGATGGAGAAAAAAGTGACGAATGCCTTTGCCGCGCTGCGGCCACCGGGGCACCACGCGATGCCGCATCGGGCGAAAGGTTTTTGTTTTTTCGGAAACGCGGCGATCGCGGCACGTTACGCGCAAAAGCATCACAAGCTCAAGCGGGTGATGATTGTGGATTGGGATGTGCATCACGGCGATGGCACGCAGGAAATGTTTCTTGAAGATCCGACGGTGTATTTCATCTCCACACATCAGTATCCCCTCTATCCGGGGCCGAGTGGCTCACCCGACATCAGGGGTAAAGGCGTCGGCGAGGGTTTCAATTTGAACCTGCCTCTCAAAGCCGGCAGCGGTGACGAGGCGGTGATCAAGGCTTTTGAAACCGATCTCGCGGCGGAGTTTCGGAAATTCAAACCCGAACTGCTGATCATTTCCGCAGGTTTTGATGCCCACAAAGACGATCCCTTGGGTGCGCTTGGTTGGTCGAGCGAAGTGTATGCGAAACTCACCGAAATCCTACGCGGACTTTGCCGCGAGCAAGGTCACGAACGCATCGTTTCCCTGTTGGAAGGCGGCTACAGCGAAGGCGGAATCACCGAAGGCGTGAGGCGCCATGTCGAGGCGCTTGAGGTGGAGGCAGAGTAGTATAGCTGTATGATTTCACAGTGAAATATTTACATTTTGACATAAAAGCATAAATATGCGTATCTTTGCTGACATGAGAACAACAATCGATTTACCCGACCCGCTTTTTCGAGAAGCCAAGACTCGTGCCGTGCAGAGCGGGATGAAATTTAAGGATTTGGTGGCGCAATACATCGAACAGGGGCTGCATGGACAGCTTGTCGCCCCTGATTCACAGCGCAGAGAGCAAGTGTCTTTGCCGGTTTTCCGCAAGACAAGTGGCGCTGCTATCCCAGCGAGGTCAAATGCCGAGCTTTTCGAAATTCTTGAAGAGGAAGAAACCCATTACAACTCGCCGTCATGAGCGCGCGCGTCGATCTGCTCGATGTGAATGTGTGGCTTGCACTGACGGATGAGCGTCATGTTCATCACCAAGCGGCTCGGGTTTACTGGAATGAGCAAAGGGCGGACCATATCGCGTTCTGCCGCGTCACTATGCTGGCACTGCTCCGGCTGGTTACCCATCCGAAAGTCATGTCAGGAGTTCCTTTCACACACGACGAAGCTTGGAATATCTATCGGACTTACCGCAACCTACCCATCGTCCGTTTTCTTCCCGAAGCAAATACTTTGGAAACCACTCTCGCATCCCTAACAACTGATCCCGACCTTCCTCACCGATTTTGGACAGATGCCTATCTGGCAGCCTTTGCCATCACTTCAGGCAGCCGCTTGGTTTCTTTTGATGCGGATTTTGAACGTTTCCCGGGTCTCAACGTTTTGCGTCTGAAAGCATGAAGTAGGGCGCCATCGCCGAGCGCCGTATGAAATGAGGAATAAATGATGTGCCATTGTCAAAACGAACGCGTTTGGCTTCGCGCGGCGCC
>JBIKNX010000011.1:0-22852 GCA_044358435.1 Luteolibacter sp. | reverse complement strand
AGCAAATCGATCAACTCCTGCCAACTGCATGGCTGCAAGCAATGCACCAGAGCAAAATAGCGTAACCACCAGAGATACACTAATCTCTACCATCTCTACAAGAGCGGTTCTGTTGGGCGCTTACGCGGCAACTGTAAGACAAACCGATGGTCGAAGGATGCGGCGGCTTGGTCATTTTCGGGAAATCCATCGGAACATGCCATAAACGCGAAAATCCTCAGGATTTTCTATTTTCTGCGCTTTACCAGAATCCTCATCTCTCCATACATGCTTGCGACATCTTGCAATGTGGAAATGGTCCAGGGTTGGTGCACGCCCCTTCCGTTTTTCGTGAAAACCATGTCCGCAGCGATGTAAATACAGGAATGACTGATTTCCGTGCCGTTCGTGGTGAACATCAGGATATCACCGAATTTTTCGGGTTTCTCCACCGTTATATAGTTTGCTTCTATTTCTTTGGCGATTTCACGGCTATCCAAATACAGGTCGTTTTTTGATTCCTCAAAGAAATTGATCGAAGTCCAGTGGCAGTCTCTTTTTTCTCCCAACCCATCCTCCAGCGGATAGGTGTAGGTAAGCTGCCTAGCGACCGGTGGCAACAGATGAATGACATCCAGCCGAGAAATTTGATCTTCCCGCTTGAGGGATTCCAACAATGGCTGAAAGTCCTTCAAGTTGAACGGGCCCGCCCAATAATCGACCAATGCCGGTACATTCGAGGTCCCGTCGATTTCCAGCTTGAGCAACAACGTTTTCGTGCGCGTAAGCAACTTCAGCCATTCGGCACACTGGTTGGTGTTCTTTAAATTGAAAAGCAGGCAACCGATGTCGCTCAAACACATCGCCTTGCCTCTCGGATAAAGCAGTTTGTCAAAGAGCCGCCTGTTTTTTTCATCCATGACGGGATGGCTCCTGATTTGCTGGAGCACATCGGACGAGAACAGATAAGGATTCTCCGAATAATAATTGAACGGATTTTTGGCTAACAGCCCGTGGATTTTTTTTCGCAGGGAGGGATCCATTTGCGCAATCCATTCCTGAGTCGGGTGCAAATAAATGCCCTGAGAATCCTTGACGGGATTCGCAGTCACCAACACTTCCGTTGCTTCCGGTGAGAAGCCGTTTCCCAACATCCATTGACGGACACCGGCCTGATCCATATCGGAAAAAAGCCATTTTTCCTCTGATCTCAATAGCGGCGCGGCATCGATGAAGTGGGCGGGTTTTTCCGTATAAATGGTCTCCACCTGGAGATTTCCCCAAGGCCCGGACACGTGGAGAACGTCAGAACGATTCGCAACCGGAGCTGCCGGCGAATGACTTGAACCAGGTGCCGGCTCACGAAAATATTTTACAATCAACCCACTCGAGAGAATCAAACCGCACGCCAATCCCAGGCCGTGAAAAAACGCCATCCATTTTCTCGCAACATGAGATGATTTGCCGCTGCTTCGATTTGGAATATTACCTGACATGTTTTGCGGGCGCTTGATCGCTCAGCTTCGTACTTTCAGCAAGAAGAATCTGTTGAAAAAATTCCGCATGCCTGCCGCTGAAAAGGCATCGACATGCCATTCGTTCCCAACAGACCATCACCCTCCCAGCGCGGCAGAGATGGCATCGGTCAATTCTTTGCTTTCAGGCTTGGTGAAGGATTCGAAACGGGCCAGCGGCTTGCCGTTTTTACCGATGAGAATTTTGCCGAAATTCCATTTGATATCTCCGGGAAACGCGCCGTCTTTTCCTGTTAGAGCGCGATAAAGCGGATGTTGATCTTTGCCTTTTACGTCGATCTTATCCATGATCGGAAAAGTCACATTGAATTTCGTCGAGCAGAATTGCTGAATTTCCTCGATGCTTCCGGGTTCTTGACCGCCGAAGTTGTTGCATGGAAATCCGATAATCACGAGACCCTTCTCCTTGTTCGCTTCGTAAATTTTTTGCAGTCCTTCGTATTGCCCGGTGAAGCCGCATTTGGAAGCGACATTGACCAGCAGGACCACTTTTCCGGAATACGCCGACAAGCTGGTTTCCTTGCCCTCTGCGGTTTTGAACGGGATTTTGGAAATGTCCGTGGCGAAGGCGGAGGCGGCCAAAACGAGACTGGGGATCAAAATTCGATGGAGCATGGAATAGGTGGGTTGGTTTTTTAAATCAATCTTGGGAGATAGCGTTGAATTTCTTGTCGATGTAACTCAGAACCAGCGCTTCGATGGATTCCTCGTTCAATCGTCCGACGACTTCCACGGAGAACCCGCGTGCGATGAGTTGGCGAGCGCGCGTCGGATCGATTCCGCGCGCCTGAAGATAAAAAATCTCCTCATCGGAAATCTGTGCGGACGTGGAGCCGTGCGAGCACTTGACCTGGTCCGCGTTGATTTCCAATCCGGGCATGGAGTTGGCCTCGCAGTCGTCGGTCATCAAGAGGTTGCGGCAGGTTTGATAAGCGTCCGTATGATGCGCCTTTTCATCCACGAAGATCAGACCGGAGAACACCGTTTTGGAATGTCCGTAGAGGGTGTTTTTGTAGAGCAGATCCGAGTAAGCGCCCTCCGAGACGTGATGCTGAAAAGTGCGTTGATCGTATTCCTGTTCGCGATCCGGAATCGACACGCTGAGCATGTCGGAATGGGATCCCGGACCTTCCAGACGTGACAACGATTCATTGCGTGCCCATGCGGCTCCGATATTCAGGACAAAACCTTTGGCGCGCGCATCGCGTGCCGTGCGGGTTTCGTTGATTGAAATCATGCGACTGACCTCGTTGAGATCCTGGATCGCCACGTACTCGAGGCTCGAGTTCTGGCCGGCGCAAAGGTCATTGAACGCAATCGCCAGGCCTGCGGTTTGGCCATCCACGGAATGAAAGATATCCACCACGCGAACTTGTGAGGATTTTCCGGTCACCACGAGCGTGTGCGGAAAAACCGTCACTCCTCCGGAAATCCAATGGTGCGCTTCGATGACGCCTTCCACAATCTGATTTTCGGGCACGTGCACAAACAAACCGTTTCTCACAGATGCCTCATGCAGTGCGGCGTATTTCGAGGAACCGAGACGGGCCTCCTGTTTCATGAAATGTTTTTCGACAAGGCCGGAATGTTTTTCAAACGCCTCCGCCAAGGGCAGGCAGATGACGGAATCCGGCAGCAGGCTTTCCGAAAAAACCATTTCGTCGTTCAGAAATACGAATTTTGCGACAGGCCTTTCGAGCCCGGCCGAGCGCGAGATCAGGTCCGCGGGATCGGCAGGCAAAGCCTTGCCGGACAGGTTTTCGAAATTGAGCTGCCTGATGTTTGCAAAACGCCATGCCTCATCGCCACGCTTCGGGGCGGGAACGGATTCGTAACGCTTTCGGGCGGCTTGTTGGCGGGCTTGGAGCCAGGCGGGAAGAGTGGTGATCATGAGATTTTTTTGAAAATTATGATAATTGATCTGCATCAGCTAAGTCTTGAGGTCTTGCGGTGGCTTTTTTGTTTTTGATTAGGTCCTCTTTGGAAATCATCGGTATCTCATCTCCATCAATATGAGCATAAACTTTGCGCTCATAACATTCATCAAATACAACGCCTAAGATCGTGTGTAAAATATCGACGCGGTTTGGCTCACATCCCATCTGGGTCATGCGACTTTCTTGAGTAAACATTTCAGGAGATAACCCATCGAAATCGAAACCAAAATCTCTCAGTGCTTGAACAATCTTCGATGCATTTTCATCGCTTCGTTCGATCCAGATATGAATGTCCTTCGTGAAGCGAGGGTATCCATGAAAAGACACTGCATGGCCACCAATAAGAAGGAACCTGACTTTATGGGAAAGGAAGCACTTTAATAGTTCTCTCAAATCTTGGCTCAATTCCAGAGTCTTCATACCCATAATATCTTGCTCGTAGTTTTTCAGTAATTTGGAGACGTTGTTCTCCGGTCATCGCGAGGCGTTCTTCGCGCTCAGATTTTTCAGCAGCTTCGAAACTGCTAAAAGTTTGAATTTTCCAATCGCTCCTGTCTTTCATACTTTCTGTGTTTTACCCGACACTACCTTCCATCTCGAGATCGATGAGTCGTTTCAACTCGACCGAATATTCCATCGGAAACTCACGGACGAGATCGTTGATGAAACCGTTGACGGCGAGCGACATCGCTTGTCCTTCGTTGAGTCCGCGCTGTTGCATGTAGAACAGCATTTCCTCGGAGACTTGTGAAACCGAAGCCTCGTGCTGCGTGGCGTGGCGGTTGCCTTTCACGGTGATCGCCGGATAGGTATCCGTGCGGGAATTGCTGTTGATCAGCAACGCGTCGCATTCCGTGTTGTTTTTGCAGCCTTTGAGATGCTTCGGGATGTGGACCTGACCGCGATAGGTCGAACGACCCTGACCGACAGAGATCGATTTGGATACCACGTTCGAGGTGGTGTGGTTCGCGGCGTGAATCATTTTCGCGCCGGTGTCCTGATGTTGTCCGGTGTTGGCCAGAGCGATGGAAATGACCTCACCGCGGGCACGTTCGCCTTTCATGACCACCCCCGGATATTTCATCGTCAGACGTGAACCGATGTTGCAATCGATCCAGCGAACTTCCGCGTCTTCCATCGCGAGGCCACGCTTAGTCACGAGATTGAAAACATTGGATGACCAGTTCTGAACCGTGACGTATTGGATTTTCGCGCCTTTGAGCGCGACAAGTTCCACCACTGCCGAATGGAGGGTCGCGGTCTCGAATTTGGGTGCGGTGCAACCTTCCATATACATCACTTCCGCTCCTTCATCGGCAATGATGAGCGTGCGTTCGAATTGGCCGAACGATTCCGAGTTGATCCGGAAGTAGGCTTGGAGCGGTTGCTTCAGCTTCACACCTTTCGGGATATAGATGAATGAACCGCCGGAAAACACCGCGCTGTTGAGTGCGGAAAATTTGTTATCGCCCGTCGGGATCACTTTTCCAAACCACGGGCGGAAAATCTCCTCGTGCTCCTTGAGACCTTCCGCGGAAGTCACAAAGATGACCCCTTGTTTGGTCAGTTCCTCTTTCATGTTCGAGTAAGCGGCCTCGGAATCGTATTGGGCTTCAACGCCGGCGAGGAACGCGCGCTCCTGCTCGGGAATGCCGAGGCGCTCGAAGGTCTCCAGAATTTCCGCAGGCACTTCGTCCCAGGTCCGTTTCGGCTTCTCGCCATCCGAGAGGTAGTAACGGATTTTATCGAAATGAATGTTGTTCAGATCCTCGGTCGCCCAGTGGGTCGGCATCGGTTTGCTTTCAAACACCGCCAGGGCCTTGTGGCGGAATTCGCGGACCCAATCGGGGTCCTGTTTCACATCGCAAATGTAATCGACCGTCTTGGAGGAAAGCCCCCAGCCCGCATCGAACTTATTGCGTTCCGGAAAGGTAAAATCGCCCTTGGTGCGGTCGATATTGATCGCATCGTGCGTTTCCTCATCGAGGATGGCAGTGGCTGTTTCTTGATATGACATGGGAAATGATTGGAAAATTTTGAAACTCAGGAATTTACGCGAGGGCAGGCTCTTTGAGGAAATCGTAGCCGTTTTCCTCGAGTTCCAGCGCAAGCTCGGGGCCGCCGGATTTCACGATGCGGCCTTCCGACATCACATGCACATGATCGGGCTTGATATAATCCAACAGGCGTTGGTAGTGGGTGATGAGCAACATGCCGCGATCCGGTGAACGCATCGCGTTGACGCCTTTGGCGACGATTTTCAACGCATCGATATCGAGGCCGGAATCGGTTTCATCGAGGATGCAATATTTGGGCGAGAGCATCATCATCTGGAGGATTTCGTTGCGCTTTTTCTCACCGCCGGAGAAACCCTCGTTGACGGCGCGTCCGGTGAATTTGCGATCCATCTCCAGAAGGTCCATTTTTTCGTAGAGGGACTTGTAGTATGCGACGGCATCGATTTCCTCGCCTTTTGGCAAACGGGCCTGAAGAGCCGCGCGGATGAAGTTCGCATTCGAAACACCCGGAACCTCGTTCGGATACTGGAATGCCAGGAAAATACCCGCGCGTGAACGCTCGTCGATCGACATTTCAGAAATGTCCACACCATCGAGAAGGATGCGGCCGGCAGTTACGATGTAGGACTCGTGACCGGAAATGACCTTCGAAAGGGTGGATTTACCGGAACCGTTAGGACCCATGATGGCATGGATTTCACCGGCTGGAATCTCAAGATTGACGCCTTTGAGAATCTCGGTGCCGTTTTCGAGGGTTGCGTGGAGGTGGTTGATTTGGAGGCTCATGTGTTTGGAAAGTTTGGGTGCCGGGTGATTTGAGGCAGGTTATGAAAAGCCAATTCGTGCCTCCATGTCGCTGCGCTCCGTTGTAATCCGTTTGCTTATTTGTTAATTGAATATTGAAACTTGAAACTTAAGCGAGTTGGCCGCGGAGGGTGATTTCGATGTCTTTGATCACCGTGTTTGGTGGAAGGTCAAGAATGTCAGTGAGGTTGATGCCGGGCTTGAATTTGACATCGTGAATCGTGCCGGTGGTTTCATCGTGAAAGTGGCCGTGCTCATCGAGATTCGGGCAATAACGTGATGGCTCGCGGTCAAAGTTCACTTGGCGGATGATTTTGTGCTGAACCAGTGCCTCGAGGCAGTTGTAGACCGTCGCCAAAGAGACGCTCGGAAGGGCTTCCTTGATCTTCATGAAAACCTCGTTTGCCGTGGGGTGCGTGCGCTCCCCCATCAGAAAACGATACACTTCCTGGCGCTGCCTGGTCATGCGGAGGCCGTTGATCTCCTCCGGAATGGCCGTTTGTCGATTTTGTAAGCCGTAAGTCATCATTGCAGCGGCAAATTAGAATCATTCCTATTTTGATCAAGAACTATTCCAATTATTTTAAGATATTTCTTCTGCAGAAACGCAAATCCCCCGCTCATTCGGAATGAAACCGATCCGATTTGAAAAGTTTTTTAAAAAGACTCAAAAAATCCTTGCACGAGAGGTCGATTCATGGTGGATTCCACGCCCGCTCCAATAGCGGATAACAACTTTTCCCTAAACGGCCATGGCCTACGCAGTAATCAAAACAGGCGGTAAACAATACCGCGTCAAACAAGGTGACAAGCTCGACGTCGAGAAACTCGAAGCGGCTGTCGATTCAGAAATCACATTCAACGAAGTTCTTCTTCGTGGAGAAGGTGACAGCGTGACAATTGGCACCCCATTCATCGAAGGCAGCAGCGTCACCGCGAAGGTGATCGACCAGTTCCGCGGACCCAAAGGTGTCGCTTTCAAATTCAAACGCCGCAAAGGTTTCCACAAAACCAAAGGCTTCCGCCGCCACATGACCAAGTTGGAGATCACCTCCATTGGCTAATTCCTCCATTTCAACCCAACTACTCTCATGGCCCATAAAAAAGGACAAGGATCCGTCAAGAACGGACGCGACTCACGCAGCAAGCGCCTCGGCGTGAAAAAATTCGGCGGTCAGGCTGTCGTTGCCGGCAACATTATCGTTCGCCAGCGCGGCACCAAAGTGCATCCCGGCGTGGGTGTCGGCTGCGGTAAGGATCACACGCTCTTCGCCTTGACCGATGGTCAGGTCAAGTTCGACCGCGAAGGCGGCCGCGTCAACGTGATCGCTGCAAACTGAGTTTCGAACTTAGGTATTTTTGAAAAGCGCCTCGGGTTTTCCTGAGGCGCTTTTTATTTAGTCACCAGCTGATCAGGGGCATAAGGCTTTTTTCAAAACAAAACAAAACGGAGGCGCGGAGGTAACTGAGATAACGGAGAAGATATGATGTAGGAAGAATCAACGGGTTGTGAATCATGGGTCTCATCAGAATCTCTCCGTGTCCTCCGTCACCTCTCTTCCCTCCGTGGTAAAAAATGCCCAAAGAATCGGATCGGCTCACAAGACCCTATACTCCAAACAAGGATTGCTGGTCTATCCCCTCCGAGATCACCTCCAGTTTCCATTGCCTGTCCACATTCAGCCGGACGGTGGCGAGGTGTTTGTGGTGCCATTGGTCTGGCCCGATCATTGAAAGCAGCTTGCGGCTGCGGACCTGATAAAGATGATAGGTTTGACCGATGATGGGCTCGAAATTGATATCCGCCTCATAGATGAGCTTGTTCCAATTGAAATGATCAATCGCAGCCAGATAGGTCTCACGGATTTCCGTCAGTTTTTGCTGTAATTCTCTTTCTACCTCGGAAATACCCCGGGATTTGAATGAACTGAGGTCAGTGGGCACAATCCTCGGGCTCAAGGTTGAGACCGGATACGGCATGAAGGCCTGGGAAATTTTTTCTGAAGACATAATGTTGAGTCCTACATTTGTCAGCGAGGATCACTCATTCCACAAATAAAAAAACCGGACGACCCGAAAGTCGCCCGGTTAAAATGAAATAGCAGGATAATTAATTACTTAGGCTTAACAATTGTTGGGGTTGTCGTGCCCCAGAACTTAGCCTGAAGAAAATCCTTACCTGCAACGATAGCAGGCCCATCTTCCTTACCTGCAGCGTTATTGATTCTTACAGCAGACGCACTGTTATCAATCTTAAAGAGGACAGCTACGCCTCCGAAAGGATTGATATCAAATGTAGTACCACCTTTTAAAAGAGGCGATACAACAATAACACGAGATGTATTTCCCGAAGTGTTATAGGCATCTGTTCCATTCATGATGTAGCCAAAACCGCATTCACCTGCGGCAATTGCCTCTGTCGCTGAAGAAATATCACCGTCGGGTTTTTTAGTGGCAGCTTTTGTATAAAAAATCTCCTCGGATTTAACAATTCCAGCTGTCAATAATTGTTGAAAACAGGAATTGGAGTCAGCAATACCTGTTGGCTTCACCTCAGCAGTGGTGAATGCGCCTTTAACCTCATCTAAAGTATCACCATCCGGAAAGGAGCCGTAATCACTATCGAACTCAAACAGAGCGAGGCCGATCTGTTTGGAGTTTGAAATCGCTTCAGCTTTAGCAGCTTTTTTCACCTGACCCATGATCATGGGAGCGGAAAGCGCAGCTAGGGATGCGATGATGACGATAACGACCAAGAGTTCCACCAGAGTGAAGCCTTGGCGATGGGTTGATTTAGTTTTCATATAATATGTTGGGCTTGTGTGTTTTTTATATTAGGCAATTGCCTGTTTTTTATTTCAGAAGGTAAGTTCCGTCTGATGTTGTTACAGAGTACGACTTCGGCCGGGCGTTGCAAGCTAATTGTAGGCGATTCCCACCAAGCGGCAGCTTATTCCGCATCGAGATCCCGCTCCGGGCCGGTCTGGAGCTTCTGGAGGATGGCCAATTCGTTTTGGGTGATGGGGTAGGGGCCGGAAAACTCGACCGCATGCGATGATGCTGAGGCACTGCGGCAGGCGAAGGCTTCCCGTCTTTCCGAGTAATAGAGAATCAGGTAGCGGCTGCCGCTATTTGAGGTTTCCGCGTAATATCCGGGTTTCCCCACTTTTTTGATAAATTCTCCAAGGTCCGGATAATATCGGGACAGCGCACGAAGTCTTTCGTAGCCGAAGGTAGCCGGGCTCTCCTCCACCAGCATGATATGGTCATGCGCGGTGGCATCCGTCTGATGGATGTAACTCGAATTTTCCAGAGACTCGCATGAGCTTGTGGCAGCAACCATGAGGCAGCCGCAAGCGATGATTGAAAAATAGAGGCGCGACATGAAGTTTGCAATCAATGGCTTTTCCGTAAATCCCTGTCTTTTTGAATGAGTTCCTCGATTCGGTGGGTATTTGGGCGAACTCCTTCTGAATCGATGAATATGGCCGTCTCCATGGGAATGAGAAATTCAACCGCAGAATTGATCCCGATCAGATTTCCATAAGCATCAATCACCGGCCCTCCGCTATCTCCGGGCTCAAGCGGTATATCCATTTTGAATGCACGGTTACCCGTTAAGAACCCCTCTGGTGCTAGGGTGGTCTGCAATACGCCGGAAGTTGATCTGGATCCGGTTGACATTCCGCCATGGATTACGGGATGTCCCTTGAAAATTTTACGGTGCGAATCCGACCATTGATAATAATAGGGGGTTTTGATCGGAACATGCAGGATCGCCAGATCATCCGCGGAAGAACGCCATACGATCCTTGCCTGATGTGTGACAACCCTGCCGCCGTTGGCATAGATGACAAACACACTTTTATCACCGACATCTGCGAGGACGTGATCTGCTGTTAGAAAATATCCATCCTCGCTGATCGGAGCGGCGGACCCGCCATCGGCATCTTTCGGCGCGTTGGCGATGGCAAACTCCCCTTGCGACCATGAGCTGATGTCCTTGCTTTCGGTGACAACCACCGCACACAATCTCTCCTTGGCCAGTTGTCTCGTGGTCTTGTCGGGCATCTGCGCGGAAAGCTCATGAGGCGTTTGTAGGGAACAAGCCGCACTCGCGGCCACCAAACACAAGATACTGAAATTTCCCAACCAATCACCCATCGCTCATTACAAAAGCATAAGGTGACACCTCCGTCACATAAGTTTTTATCCATATGATGCTTAAGCGGTTGGCTCATGGCCGCTACCAGCTCAACGCCGGCGTTGTCCGATCGTTTTCAAAATTTTGATCTCGCCGTCCTTGATTGGAAAAGGTCCGATCAAATCGGCATGCTGCGGGAATCCCGTTTCGCCTTTGCAAACATAGGCTTTTCGCTCTTTCACATAATACATGATGAGATACTGGCTGCTGTGGTGGGCCGTCTGGGCCACGAAACCGGGCAGCCCTCTGGTTTTCAGGAATAAATCGAGTTCGGGATATTTTCCCGATAAAGAGCAAATCATGCGGTAGCCCTGCGTCGAAGATTCGGGTTGAACCGGAAAAATCCCCTCATCCATTCCGGAAAGACGATGACCGGAGGCAGGGGCGAACCCGGCGGAGCATGAGCAAAACCCGAGCAACACGAGAAAAATGAAAAAAATCGAGGAGTGAAACAAAAACATGGGATGTTAGCAAAGCATACGCCCATCCCCGAGTCACATGGGCTTTTACCCAGATGGGGCTTAAGGGATCGTCCCATCTGCGTTCGATTTTCGCTAAATCGACTCCCTGTCTCTGTCGATAATGGCTTGAATTCCGCTTATACTGGGGCGAATCGCTTCCGATTCGATAAATATTTCCGTCTGGAGAGAGGTAAGAAATTCAATTTTGGCATTGATGCCGACCAAATGACCGTCGACATCGACTATGGGCCCTCCGCTGTCTCCCGGCTGCAGCTTTATATCCATGTGGAAAGTGCCGCTCTTCGCCATCAGTCCATCAGGTTTGATCTTGCTCATGACTTTGCCTTGGCCTGGGGTGGCTCCTGTTACAACTCCGCCCTGCATGACGGAATGACCCAATATCATAGGGAAATCGGACTCGGACCATTGATAGTAATAGGGCGTTTTTGCAGGTATGTGTAAGATCGCCACATCGTCCTTATCCGAACACCATACGATCCTCGCCCGGCTCGTGATGGTTTTGCCGCCATTTGCATATACGATGAAAACATGGTTCCCGCCGGCTCTCGCCAAAACATGGTTTGCCGTGATGAAATAGCCGTCTTGGGAGATCGGAGTAGCAGAGCCACCATCCAAATTTCTATGGTCTCTGATAACCGAGGGATTCACATTTGGAAAATTTTCTAGGTTACTTCGCTTTGTGACCGCCACCGCTGTCAACCTATCCTTGACGATCTGGCGAGTGTGCTCTCGCCATGCCGTGTAATCCAGGGGCGCTGCGCTTTGTGTTGGGGCGCAGCATGGAATCCATGTCACGCATGACAACACGGCAACAAGGCTGATACCCTTGCCGTAAATCTTTCCCGAAACACAGGGCAAGACGGCCTTGACCAAGCGCCGCATGGGCGAATCGGAAACCGAACGCTCCCGCCGTTTTCCGCAAATCTCTCTGGCGATGGGTTTGGACATGGTCTGCAAACATAGTGGAATCGGGCGGTGATGCCACTCATGATTTTCAATCCATGCCAACAAGATGATCGAGCGATCTTCTAAAGGGTGCCGCTAGTGGCAGCTCATGCAATCGCTCAGGATGAATCCACGCATCACCATCGAGCATACGGACAGAATCTGCGTCCTCGATAAGATAGACGTTCAAGAACACGCGATAACGGGTGATCGTGTATTCAGATTGATAGACCGGCTCGATTTTTGCAAAGTCTGAAGCAGAGCGCAGGGGTAATTTCCAAAGTCCGTTGCGACGTGTTCCCGATTCATGATGAAGCAAGATCCTCCCCTCTGAATCGCGGCAGAATATCGCGTATTCATGGAGATATGTGATCGCCACCGGGGGTTTTTTGATCGGTAGTTTCTCTGGGTCCGCGCATTCGCAGAACGATGCTAGGGGGCAAATCTCACAAGCAGGGCGGCCCGGGCGACATATCGTCTGCCCCAACTCCATGATCGCCTGATGGTGAACCCCGGGGCTCGACGGATCACATAACTCAAGCGCCCATTCGCGATGTCTACGGATCGCCGCATGTTCGTCAATGGGTGAAAAATCCGCCATGATACGTGAGAAAACTCGAGAAACATTTCCATCGACCAAGCCGGATGGTTTCCCGAAAGCAAATGCCAACAAAGCTGCCGCCGTGTAAGGACCCACACCGGGGAGATTCAGCAAAGCCGCCTCATCATCCGGGAAAACGCCCTCGTGATTTGTCAGGATCGCCCTCGCTGTCTCTCTGAGCATGCGCGCCCTGCGATAGTAGCCCAAACCTTCCCAGGCTTTCATTAAACTTTCGTCATCCGCTTTTGCGAGACTCTCCAAATCAGGAAATTTTTCGAGAAACCTGATGTAATAACCTTTCCCCAAAACCGTTGCGATCTGCGTCTGCTGCAACATCATTTCCGAAACAAGAATCGGATAAGCCTCCCGAGTCCGGCGCCACGGATAATCTTTCCCAACCCTTGCGAACCAATCCCCCAGCGCTTTGCGAAATTGCGTTTTCGCAGCCAAGGGAGATGACTTGAAACGCGGCTTTGTCCTGTCCATCAGCGTTTTTTACGGAGGCGTTTTCCCGTCAGGCGGGTGGCAATAAGATTTGGGCAACGCCCCTTCAATCTCAGTTGCTCACAATTTGCCTCGATTTTGATCGATTGGCGGACGGTTTTGAACCCCAGCCGCCGACTCACGCAGCCAGTCTGGATATCGACATTGGGATCCTCAAATTCAACCACTTTTCCACAATCGATGCATACCAGATGATTATGGGAAGGTTTGTTCAAAAAATTGGGATCGTAAGTCACCTGATTCTCGCCGAGGTCGATCTGCCGCAAAAGATCCGCCTCCACCAGCAATCCGAGGGTGCGATAGACCGTGGCACGCGAGGTTTCAGTATCCACTTTGCGCACTCGTTCGAAGAGCTCCTCAGCTGTGAAATGCTCATCGCGAGAAAAAACGACATCAACGATTTGCTCGCGCTGCATGGTTCTTCTCAAACCTTTGCGGCGGATAAACTCATCAAGCCTTTGCTTAATTTCGACCTCCATCACGGCCATTTATAGCTTTCGGCCCTGAAATGTAAACCCTGCCGACCAAAATCGGTTTTTGATTCTTGGATTGCGCATCCGATCGGGACCCGACAAGCTGTCACAAGCATTTATTTGAAAAATTCGCATGAATAATCCAAGCGCCACGCCGTCCAACGCTGGGCAAGATCCTGTCGGATCGCCGGGTGAGGACTCAAACGGTCCGAACGAGGATTTCCGATGCGTCGCCCTTGCACAACAGGGCGACATGGACGCTTACAACCAACTCGTCTTACGCCACCAAGGAAAAATATATGCAATGATACGCAACATGGTCAGAAACGATGCCGATGCTTGGGATTTGTCTCAGGACGTTTTCATCAAAGCATGGAAAGCCCTTCCAAGTTTTGAGAACCGCTCCCGCTTCTCGACCTGGCTGTTCCGGATTTCCCACAACGTGGTCTATGATTGGGCCCGCAAACGTAAAATGGAAGGCAGTGGCGAGCTGAATGATGAAATTTTCGACCGGGAAAGGATCGACCTTTCCGCCAGGACCGCGCCGGCTCTCATCGAATCTCCGGATGAGGCGCTCGCCAGTTCCGAGCTCCGCCTGAAGATCAACGCGGCCCTGGGAAAAATCAGCCCGGAGCATCGCGAGGTCGTCATCCTGAAAGACGTCCAAGGCCTCTCCTATAAGGAAATCGCCGATGTCATGGAATGCACGCTCGGCACCGTGATGAGCCGCTTGTTTTACGCCCGCCAGAAACTCCAAACCTTGCTCAAAGATGAATATGAATCCCGATGAAACCAAACTGGCCATGTGGCTGGATGACGAACTCAGCGGCACTGAACTCGCTGAGATGGATGCCTGGACCGCCTCGCAACCCGGCCGGTTGGCTGCCCGCGATGAGCTGAGGAAATTACGGGGAATGCTCGCTGAAAACCTCTCGGTCAGCGAAGAACCCCCGTATCCGGATTTTTTCCTCACCCGCATCCATCAGGGTATCCGTGAGCTGGAAGCGGCGCCATCACCCGTCGCCAAAACCACGGCAGGCTCTTTTTGGAGATCATGGCTCATGCCCGTCGCCGCCTGCGCCGGCATGGTTCTCGCCTTTTCGATGGGCAGGCAAAGCGGCGCCAGGGAAACTTCGGTTGGAAAAAAAGAGACCCCGCAAACCCCTGCCGCTCCCATGGTCTACACGCCGGAGGAGGGCGTGTTTGCGGAGTGGATCCCGACCCCGCAAAACCATACTTCGGTCATTTTGTTGAAAGGTGTGACCGCCATCCCGGACTCCACCGATTTTTCCGAAACTGTCTATATTCCCACAGCGGGAGAATACGACCGAACCGCGACACTTGAATCCGGCCCCACCGAAACATCCGCCCGATGAGATCCGTCATATCATGTCTATGCCATTTTTTACCGGCGATGGCGCTGATGGTTTTCTCATCGGCTGCCGCGCATGCCCAGGATGATCCGGGGCGCAAGAAAATCGGAACGCTCGATGTGGCGGTTTATTATGGCACCAACGGCGATCCTGCCGCCGCCGGAGCGAACCGCGAACAGGTTTCCAAAGCCATCGAAAAAAAACTCGGTGCCACCGAGGAACTGAGGTTCACCCATTATCGTGCGATGGGAGGCGAATCCAAAACGATCTTCCGATCTTACGAAAACTGGGCGCAACCGCTCAAACCGTCCGACGAAATTTTAATCCGCTTCGAAACCCGTATGGAACCCACGGAGCACGAGATGCCATTGAACATCGAACTGTGGTTGAGCCGGAAAAAAATTCTCAAATCCGATCTCTCTCTCAAATCCGGCCAGCCGCTTTATGTCCTCGGCCCGGAATGGAGAGGAGGGCGCCTGATCATTGCCGTCGAGCTCTCGACAAAAAAACCTTAGATTGAAAATCCATTTCATGAAACGTCCGGCGCTAATCTTACTGTTGCTGACATCCATCCTGCAGGCTGGGGATTTGAAATTTGAAAAAGACATCTACGAAGCCCATGCCGGCTTCAAGGATATCGAAGTCACCAATGATTTCAAATTCACCAACACCGGCTCCAAGCCAATCAAGATCAAACATGTGGAGCCCGGTTGCAGCTGCATAACCGTGGAATTTTTATACGGCAAGGCGACCTACGGGACAGGCGAGTCCGGAGTCATGCGCGTGAGGTTCAAACTCGATAACAGTCAGGGAACGATTGATAAACCCATTGGCATTTTTCTCGCGACCGATCCGGACGACCAGCCGTCCACGCAAGTCACATTTCGCATTCACATCCCGATCGCCGTTTCTCTCGATAAAAAAACGTTGAACTGGGATATCGATTCCCAACCGGAAACCCAGTCCATCCGCGTCAATATGAACTATGACAAACCCGTTCACGTAACATCCGTTTCCACCACGGACACGAACTTCTCCACTGAAATCGTGACCATCGAGAAGGGCAAAACTTACGATGTTCGTGTCACCCCAAAAAGCACGTCGAAGGGAGGGCTTTCCGCCATCCTCATCCAAAGCGATATCGAAATCGACAGGTTTCGTTCACAACAGGCCTACGCCAGGATCCTCAGACCTGCGGCCGAACCATGAAGTCCGTTTTACAAATCGCGATGCTGCTCGCCATCGCCGCTTCGGCGACATGTCTCACATGGTTTCTGAAAGACCCGAATTCCAATCCGGCGGCCGTCACTCATTGCGATCCCGCTGCTTTGAAACCCGATGAGATTTGCTTTGACCAAGTGTCCGGGAAGGTACTTTGGATCGATGCCAGATCACGTGAGGAATGGACGCAAAACGGATATCCGGATTCCATCCTATGGAATCTCGATCCAAAAGAAGACGCGCTGAAAATGGAAGCCGATGCGGCCATGAAAATCATCGAATGTGAAATGGTCGTCGTGTACTGCACCAGCCGGGCTTGCGGCACGAGCCGTCAAATCGCCGAAAAAATCCGCAAGCTTGAACTCGGCCCCATGGTCAAAATCCTCCATGGCGGCCATCCTTCGCTGCGTTTGAAAAAATAGAATGTTAGCATGCGCGGTGTATTCGCACGCGGACCTTCGGGAATACGACTAACCATTTTTCGTTCACGAGGTCGCGATTAGAAATCGCGGTTCCTTTCGTTTTGGGTATTCCTCTCAAAGTGCTTCTGTATGTTCACGCATCCATGTGCAGAATTCAGATTCTGAAATTTCTCCAGCGGCGAGCGCAATATAGACTGAATACTTTTCCTCTTCACCGATGATAAATCCTCGGCCATTGAGAATCAGAAAAGTCTCGCAAGCAATTGCCGCAGTCCGCTTATTGCCATCTAGAAATGGATGGTTCATTGCTAATCCATAAGCATAGGAAGCCGCTAACTGGCAAATATCTGGCGGAGGCGCTCCATCATGCCAGAGCTGTCGAGGCTTTGCCAATGCGGACATCAACATGTTATCATCTCTGATTCCGCTGATTCCTCCATGTTCGGCGAGTTGGCGCTTATGGAAAAAGCGCACGGTTGCTTCCTCAAGCCATTCAGGTTCGTGATTCATAAGATGAAATATGGGGGGATTTTTTCATCTACTGGGCGAGCTTACGTAACATGTTGCGGTTATTGCGCATCACTTGCTCCGCAACTTCCATCTGGCGACAGATTTTTTCATCATACGGACTCAAACTCAAGCCGTCGGGGGTTTCCGTGACGGTCAGGGTATCGCCTTTCGAGACACGCAGCTTTTCCATGAGTTCCTTGGACAAGATGATGCCCGCAGAATTGCCAATGGAAGTGATTTTGACGGTCGTAACCATGCGCGCAGTATAACGAATGTTATAACGCTTGCAAGGACTTATTTACATCATCGAAAGCACTTTCTCCACGATCCGCTTTGGATTGGGGAGTTGCTCGTTTTCGATGTGTGGGGAATAGATCGCCGGAGCATCGATGGTGCAGACGCGTTTGATTGGCGCGTCGAGCTCGTCGAAGGCGTGTTCCTGGATGAGATGGGAAACCATGGCGGAGACACCGCCGAAAGGTTTGGACTCATCGACCAATACCACTCGGTGGGTTTTCGCAACGGTGGCGAGGATGGCATCGACATCGAGCGGACGGATCGATCGGAGATCGAGAACCTCGGAGCTGATGCCGTGCTCGGCTTGCAGGGTTTCCGCAGCGGCGAGGGCATGAATCACCGAGCGGCCGTGAGCGATGAGGGAAATGTCTGTGCCTTCACGCTTGATATCGGCTTTGCCCAGAGGAATCACGAAATCACCATCCGCGGGATCCGGCACTTCGCCGACGTTTCCGTAAAGCAAGGTGTTTTCCATGAAATAGACCGGATCGTTATCACGGATCGCGGCCTTGATGAGCCCTTTCGCATCGGCCGGAGTGGCGGGCGCACAGACCTTCAAGCCGGGAAAAGCGGCGAACAAGCCTTCGGGAATGTGTGAGTGCGTCGCGCCGACGTTCGTGCCGCCGTTGGCCGGGCCGCGAACCACAATGGGGCAATGGCAAAGACCGCCGGACATGTAACGAACGCAGGCGGCGTTATTGACGAGTTGGTCGAAGGCGACCGAATGGAACGACCAGAACATCAGCTCCATCACCGGACGGACCCCGAGCATGGAAGCGCCGATGCCCATGCCGATGAAACCGGCTTCAGAGATCGGGGTATCGACAATGCGTTTGTCGCCCCATTTCGCCCACAGGCCTTCGGTGACTTTGTATGCGCCGTTGTATTGGGCAACTTCCTCGCCCATCAGGACGACGTTTTCATCGCGGGCGAGTTCTTCATCAAGTCCTTCACGGAGGGCTTCACGGTAAGTCAGGGTGCGCATGTTAGAAAAGGGATTAGAAATAGAGAAATTGGATGTTGGGTAAGAAGAAATCAGGCGAAGAAGTGATGGCCGATTTTTGAGGCCTCGGTTTGGTTGTCGCTCTCCCAATAGACATCGGTGGCAATGTCAGCAAGGGTTGGAGCCGGGGATTCCTCGGCGAATTGAACGGATGCCTCGACCTCTTCTTTCGCGCGCTGGTTGATGCTCTCGATGAGTTCCTCGTTCAGCACGCCTTCGGCAACGAGCTTGCTTCTGAAAACGTGGATGGGGTCGTGGTTTTTCTTGTAGTTTTCAATCTCCTCGGGGGTGCGGTATTTTTTGAAATTCGCATCCGCGACCGAGTGGCCGTAGTAGCGGTAGGTATCAATCTCGAGAACCGTCGGCTTGTGCTCCTTGCGGGCGCGTTCCATGGCGATGTGGGTTTTTGCGCGGACTTCGTAAATGTCAGAACCATCAATCACATCCCACTCGATACCATAGCCTTCGGCACGTTGGGCAAGGCAACCGGTGTAGGAGGATGAGCGTTTCTGCGAGGTGCCCATGGAGTAACCGTTGTTTTCGATCACATACACAACGGGAATTTCGAAAAGCGCGGCGAGGTTGAGGGATTCGTGGAAGGCACCCTGGTTGACCGCTCCATCACCCAGATAGCAGAGGCAGCAACCTTCCCTGCCGAGATATTTCAAACCGTAGGCGAGACCGAGACCGAGCGGAGTTTGACCGGCTACGATTCCGTGACCGCCCCAGAAATTTTTGTCCGGCGCGAAGAAGTGCATCGACCCGCCCTTGCCTTTCGAACAACCCGTTTGTTTTCCGAACATCTCCGCCATGCACTCGTTCATCGTCATGCCGGATGCGAGCGCGTGGGCGTGGCAACGATACGCCGTGATGTTGTGATCATGCTCGCCAGCGAGGGACAGCGTCCCGACCGCCACGGATTCCTGACCGATATACAAATGGAGGAAGCCCCCCATCCGGCCGGGTTTCTGATAGTTCGCGAGGGCAACCTGCTCAAAGCGGCGAATGCGCACCATCTGCGTGTAGAGCTCAATTTTCCGCTCAGGCGTGAGGGATTGGTTGATGGGCGATGCGGCGAAGTTGAGGTCGGACATGTGGAGAATTCAGTTGGTGAAATCGGGTGCTGGGTAAAGGTAGCGGGGACGGGGGGCAAGTTTTATCTTGCTGGAACCGCCGCGGGAGCAGGGCGAAAACCAGGGTATGCAAATCGTGCGGAGAGAAAAACGGCGGTGAAGATCAGATTCGCTCCAACCATGTTGCGCAAGAATACCCATGATGGAACAGGACTTCCCGCCGGGCCGGTCCAGAGCGATTGAATCACACCTTCGAAAGTTTTCGGATACATCGGGCTGCCCATCCATGCGGCGAGGTTGGTGATGAGGTGAAACATCAGCGCGGCGACAACCGCACCCGCAAGCGTGGTGGCGAGGTGTTTGGGCGCCATGGATTTTCCAAAAAAATATACCGCAACAAAAGCGACCGCCGTGGTCAGGAATTCCGCAAAGCCTAGAAACTGGTGATTTCCAGACAAAATGGCCGGCACAGGGTAACTCACAAGCCATGCGGCCATGGGAACCGCCCAACCCCTCCAACCCGAGGCCATGATCGCACCGCAGAAAAATAACGCCGCAAGAGGCTGGAAATTCGGCAATGCCTCAGGAAACGCGCTGCCGATGCAGCGGAAAACAATCACCAGTGAAGTGAACAATGCCATGGGCAGGAAGCGGTTCATGCGGGAAACTAGTCAGCAAGCGGCCTCGGGGGCGAGGCGAAATTTCCGCATATCGTATTTTCCTAAGCCGAATTTCAAGAAGCCACAAAATGTGGCATATTCCAAAGAAACACCCACATCTTGTGATGCCGACGAAAGATTTCTGGAAATCTCGTGACTGAAAGCTTGCCAAGCCAAGGCGAAAAAAGAAACTCATTCCAAGGCACATCCATGCCAATCCACTTATGAAGTTCAGTATCTCCAAAGAAGTATTCCTGGAAGGTTTGCAAAAAGTTCAGCACGTGGTGAGTTCCCGGACCACCCTGCCCATCCTTTCCAATGTTCTACTCGTCGCAAAGGGTGGCCGTTTGGTTTTCACCACGACCGACCTCGACGTAGGCATCACCGGATCGGTAGAGGCATCCATCGAGAGAGAAGGAGCCACGACACTTCCGGCCAAACGCCTCGTCAGCATCGTGCGCGAACTTCCCTCAAGCGAAGTCGAAGTCACCGTGGATTCGAAAAACTACGCGACGATCAAAAGCGGTCCGTCCACTTTCAAGATCATCGGTCTCAGCGATTCCGAGTTTCCTCCCCTTCCGAACTTCGAAGGCGCGAAGACTTTCAAAATCCCACAAGTCGAATTGAAAAACGGCCTGAAGAAAACTTCATTCGCCATCTCCACCGATGAGACACGCTACGTGCTCAACGGGATTTTCGCTTCTTTCCGCGAAGGCAAATTGGCTTTGGTCGCCACCGATGGCCGCCGTCTCGCCATGGCCGACATGGATCTCGAGTTCCCGGCCTCGCACGAAACCGACGTGATCATTCCTTCCAAAGCCGTTCAGGAAATCCAGCGTTTGCTCGGCGATACCGGTGAGGTCGAAGTGAAACTCAGCGACAGCCAGATTTCCTTCACGGTCGGCGACACCTTGCTCGCCAGCAAACTCATCGAGGGCAACTACCCGAACTACCGTCAGGTCATCCCCGGCGACAGCAACGAGCGTGTGGTGATTTCCCGCGAGCAACTCCTCGAAACCGTCCGCCGCGTTTCCCTCCTCTCTTCCGATAAATCAAATTCCGTGAAACTGATTTTCTCGGAAAACCAAATCGAAGTTTCCGCAAACTCACCCGATGTCGGCGAAGCCCAGGAAACACTCGAAGTCAGCTACAGCGGACCGGACATGCAAATCGCTTTCAATCCGGAATTCCTGCAAGCCCCGCTTCGCGCGCTAGACACCGACAACATCTATCTCGATCTCATCGATGAAATGAGCCCGGGTGTCATCCGCATCGAAGGTTCTTTCCTCTACGTCCTCATGCCAATGCGCGTGACCAACTGATCCTGAAATTATGGGAAGAGCGTTTGAGTGCAGACGGCGGGCTAAAGAGTCGCGGTGGGCGACCATGTCGAAAATTTTTCCCAAGCTGGCGAAGTCGATCACGCTTGCCGCGAAAAACGGCGGACCGGATCCGGAATCTAACGCACCGCTTCGCGTGGCGATCCAAAACGCCAAAGCCGCCAACCTTTCCAAAGAGAACATCGAAAACGCGATCAAACGCGCCGCCGGCAAAGACGCTTCCGAGATCACGGAAGTGAACTACGAGGCCAAAGGCCCGCACGGCTCGTTGTTCTTCATCGAATGCGCGACCGACAACACGAATCGCTCGATCGGAAACCTCAAGGTCATCCTCGGAAAAAACGGCGGAGAAATCTGCCCCAGCGGCGCGTTGAATTTTATGTTCGATCGCAAAACCGTGATCGAGTTCCCCGTCCCCGCCGGTAGGGATTTGGAAGAGTTGGAACTCGAACTGATCGATGCCGGACTCGAAGAACTCTCGGTCGACGAAGGCGTGGTCACTCTTTTCGGTGCCTATACCTCATTCGCAAGTTTGACCTCCGCCCTGGAAGCGCAGGGAATCCATGCCACCAAATCCGGTCTCCAACGCGTGCCGACCCAACCCATCGAACTCACCGAAGCCCAGATGGAAGATGTCGAAAATCTGTTAGACAAGATCGAGGACGACGATGATGTCCAGGCGGTTTACACGAATCTGGGGTGATTTGCTAGTTTGCTAGTGTTCCGTCTTCGCCAAGGCTTCGACGGACAAGTCAGTTTTCAGGAAAGAGATTTACGGTAGGGCGGTTTTGATAAAACCGCCGAGTTAAGGAGAAGGGACATTCTTGTCCCTTGCTTATCATGCTGCTAGTTATTTAGCCTTTGAGATTGAAGTCGGCGCTATCATTTCTTAGTAATGACAGATGACGCACTTTTTCACCGCATCAAAGACGACCCGTCGCTTTGCGTCGCGACTAGTCGTGGAATAACTGTTCGAGAATAATTATGAAATACATCCCAATTCCACTTCTAGCCCTTTTGGTAGCTTGCATTTCTTCATGTGCAGCGGTGAGAGAACATCGAGAATTATCACAACCAGAAAATAAACAGCTTACAGCTTCCGTGGGTTCGACATTGTTTCGTCTTTCAAAGAAATCCGACTTGCCGAATGCCGTTGGCGGTCGAGATATTTACGGTGGGAAAGTAGATCGTGGATACGCAGAAGCCAAGCTTGCTGGGATCGCTAATGGCAGCAGACTAAAGCTGTTAGTATGTGACGTTAGCCGCGAGTCATCCGAAAATACTATGGAACGGTATGGGAGGCGTAGTCTCGTGGATATCAACCAAAACATTGTCATTGGATCATCGACAAGCGATGGGTGGATTCCAGTATTTTTAGGGCTCTTCAGCAAAATTTGTGGGTGAACTTCGGCTCCGGTAGTTTCCCAAGTGTATGAAACAGAGTGGTTTGTAGCAATTCGAAGCTGCGGTAG
>JBIKNX010000142.1:0-7230 GCA_044358435.1 Luteolibacter sp. | reverse complement strand
TCCTCCTGAGACCCGCTGTCATTCCGGCTTTTCAACCGATCCAACATTTCATCAATGGAATACTTCTCAGGATCAAGATTGGAATCTGACATAAACGATATGAAATCAGCGATTGCGATACGGTTTACCGGTTGGATCAACCAGTTCGACATTCACGAAAAACAATATCGCAGTGGAAATGTGCTTCGTAGCATTATTTTGAAAAAGCCTTCCAACCATCGGCAGACTGCCCAGGATCGGAGTTTTGTCCTGAACCTTTGTGACAGTCTCTTTGAGCAACCCGCCTACCACAACCGTCGCCCCATCCGCGATCACCATGCTGGTGTCCACTTTTTTCACACTGAAAACCGGCATTAAAATCGGATTTTCCGAAAGGACGGTGGTTGTGCCGTTGGCGACAAAATTGACCGGTGTGCCGAAATTCACAAAGCCATCAAAATCGGTCATGACCGGTTTTAACGCCAAATCAATATAATGACGGTTTGCGTCAGCGGTCGGCAAAACCTCAAGAAATACTCCTGTGTCACGGGTATCGAATGAACTCGGAAAGGCGGGAACAATCGGCGGCGTCACGAGAACCGAATCCACCCCGATCTGATTGCCATTGTCATCAAAGACCGGGCTGTCAAACGTACCGATACTTTGTGGCAATTCCGGGGGTTCATATTCTGTCGGATAAATGAACTCCTTGACCATTCTGATAGATGCCGCTTGGCCGCTGCGGGTGGTAACCGAGGGAGTGGCGAGGACGTCCGCGGCTTTTTTCTGATCCAATCCGCGCATCAACAACGCGATCGTCGTATCGTTCACCACTCCATTGACTCCGATGATTCCGGGAGCCCGGTCAAATTGCTGAACCGAACGGCTTGCCCCTGCGCCGAGAAGCTGGTCCAAATCAAACCTCGCGAACACTTCGTCTCCACTGCGATTACCGGCGGTGACCGGATTGCGTGGAGTTGGATTGGCCGGCACATTCGGGAAATCGTCAATGGTGGTCCCGCTACCCACGGTTCCTCCGGAAAGATAACCAGCGTTCGGCGCCGGTCCGCTGCCGCCAGCCAAGCCGAAGTCATTAAGCATCCAATCAAATCCGAGCTCCTCGAGGATGGTTTTTTCAACTTTAACCATCGTTACCTTGACAGACACGATGACCGGTTCCGTGCTTACGACGGTATCGATGATTTGTTGAATGATATCGTGATTGCTCGCTGTGTTGATAACCAACAGGGAGTTGCTGGACGGATTGTATGTTGCTGAAGCACCTTCGGAAAACGAAACTCCTTGCTGGGCAAACGCTTCCTGAACTCCCATCCGTTGGACCATCTTCCCATTCACATCCGGCTTGGTGTTGAAAATATCATCGCCCTTGGCTTTCTCGACGGCACCGGCAGAAAGATTGCTCACAAAATCAGGTGGCACACGATACGTGCGGGAAATCAAACCGCCTCCACCGGCTCCCCGATGATGGATCGTCACCGCATGATCATCGTAACGAAAACCGGTCTGCGTCATCCCGGTGATATATTTGAGAATGGATTCGACCGGAACGTTCGAAAGTCTCAGGTCGAAACGCTTTTCCAAAATTTCTTTCGCAGGTGAAACCAAGGGGTCCCCAAGATTCACGGTGATATTGATTCCTTTGAGATCTTGAACCAATTCGAAAACATCGTTCTCCACAGCTCTGGCCCTCAACACATCGATGGCTTCCGACAAGGTCGCATTCTCAACAATGAATTTCGGAATGACGATGCGGCTAAGTTTGTTACCCAGCGGAATATGGGAACTTTGCTGGGTAACATGGTTCCCCACAGGCGCAGGCGTAACGACAAGATCGGACTCCGGAGGCAATTCCCAACCACTAGCCAACTCCGCCATGGCCTCCGCACGGGTTTGTTTGTAGGCCGATTGGAAATATTTCGTTTTTTCGTTCGCCATCCGCTCAAGTCCCCGCGCCGCAGCATGGTTGTGAGGATCGGTTTTTAAAATTTCGGTGAAATGATGTTTTGCTTCATCAAACTTGCCGAGATCATAGGCACCTTCCGCCATGTAAAGCAGCCTTCTGACCCGATCCACATCTTTGGCACGTTCACCCGTGAGCGCGGGGTTGGTTCGGATCGGATCGTCAAGTGCGTCGCGTGCCGCGACAGCAGCCGGATGATCAGGGGAAACGTCTTTGGCCAATACCACATCAAGCGCTGCCCTGGCCTCTTCAATCCTGCCTTTTCTTGCCAATGACTTGGCATGCTCTACCGAGGCCCGGACGTATCTATCCAGGGCAGAGTTTCTGAGTTCCGCGGTTACAGGTGAATCCGGCAACGCTGATGTCGCTCCGGCGTATGCATCGACCGCATCTTTAAAATGACCCGCCGCATAGGCTTCGTCCCCTTTCAGCAACAACATCTGCGCCTCTTCCACAGCCACCCTGCGTTTCTGCAACTCCTGCGATGCGAGCGGTGAGCTTGGTTTGATTTCCTGAGCCAAACCCACCGGACACAGCACCGTGGAGATTGCGAGCACAAGGCCACAACTCGTAAGTTTTACAATGAAAGGAAATCGCATGCGAAGTATTTCGAAACCTATAGACACCGGAGCTCAAAAGGGTAAGCGTAAAATCCCCGATTATTAAAAAAACTTAGGGATCCCTCCCTCGCCTCGGGCAGCAGGACTAAAGTCTGAATTCGAGCTGTTCCTCGTGATAGCGCTCCACCCTCTGCCAATCTCGGATCCACATGGACATTTTTTTTCTCCATTCGATCCGCATCAGTTTCCATCTCAATCTCGTGTATTCGCGTGAGCTCATGACAAATACTGTTCAAGTAAACAGTATTTATTCAAGACTTATTTTTCGGGCGTCCTGAACATCCGCCGAGATCTGTTCCCTCAGGGCGTCGATACCGGAAAATTTACGTTCTTCCCTGATGAAATATAAGAACCTGACCCGGAGCACCTGCCCGTAGAGATCTCCGGAAAAATCAAAAATATGAACCTCAAGGATGCGCTCGGTTCCATCGACGGTGGGTCGCATCCCGAGGTTGGCTATCCCACGCTGGTGACCATTCACCTCCACCAACCATACCCCGTCTTTGGGCAGCTGGATGTCTGTGAAATGCAGGTTTGCGGTAGGAAACCCGAGCGTCCGGCCGAGCTTGCGACCTTCCACCACTTTTCCGGAAAGCACATAGGCACGGCCAAGCATGGCCTCGACCGCATCGAAATTCCCGTCCTGGATCGCTTGGCGGATGCGGGTACTGCTGATCCGCTCCGCGTCCCAGATCACAGGAGCGACCGCCACTAACTCAAAACCCATTTCATCCGCCATCGCCCTGAGAAGACCCACATCCCCCAGCCGCTTGTTTCCAAAGCGCCAATCCTCCCCCACGGAGATGGACGCCACATCGGCCTCGCAGAGTTTCCGCACGAAATCCTCCGCCGCCATGGAGGCGAAATCCTGATCAAAATGAATCACCAGGAGTCCATCGACCCCATGGGAATACATCCATGCCGCCTTTTCATCCAAGGTCGCGAGCAAACAAAGCGGAGCTGGATTGGCTGAAATGACTTGGATCGGATGGGGCGAAAAAGTCACGACAAACGACAATCCTCCGCTCGCTCGCGCGGACCGAACCGCCTGATCGATCACCGCCTGATGACCTTTGTGCACACCATCGAAAACGCCCAAGGCCAAGTGGAGGGGCCCTTGCTGCCGCGCCAGATCCTCAAGCTTGTCGAGACGGATTGGCATCATTTCTCACGCACCGCGCATCAGTGAAATTTCCGCCAACGAGATCAATGCTTTGAGCAATACTTCCGGATTGGCTTCCTTGAGTTGGGCAACGGTCACGGAGCGGTCCAAATTGAACTTGCCCGATTGTGTCCGGCGCAATGCGCTGAGGTGGGCACCGCATCCGAGGCTTTCACCGATATCGTTCGCATACGTCCGGACATAAAATCCTTTTGAGCAATTGACCCGGAAATCGACCTCGGGGAGTTCGACCCGGTTGATCTCATAACCCGTCACACGCACAGGCCGGAGTTTCCGCTCCACCTCCACGCCTTTGCGGGCCAGTTTATAAAGTGGCACGCCATCCATTTTGATTGCGGAAACCATCGGAGGCATTTGCTCAAATTCACCCTTGAAAACATCGAATGCCGCCCGCACATCCGCCTCGGATAAATTTCCGACCTCGCGCGTCTCGAGGACTTCACCCTCTTTATCCTGGGTGCTGGTGCGCTGACCCAGTGTCAGTGTGCCCTCGTAAACCTTGTCCTCACTCATCAGCAAATCCTGAATCTTCGTGGCTTTGCCGATCACCAGCATGAGCAAGCCTGTCGCCATCGGATCCAGCGTGCCGCAATGACCGATTTTTTTCGTATTCAATGCACGTCTCGCAATCGCCACGACATCGTGCGATGTCATGTCAGGAGCCTTGTCAACCAGCAGCACTCCGCTCGGTCCGGAATATTCTTCAACTTGTTTTCTCATCTTGAATTAAAAATTGTTTTGCCCGGCCAATACCAGCTTCAGAGCCGATAGCACTCTTGGCTTCGCATCCGCGAGCGGTCCTGCCATCCGGATACCGGCGGCCAGAGCATGCCCACCACCACCGAATGACATGGCCACATCACATACATTGACTCCGGAATCCTTGGAGCGCATTGACACTCGGATTTTTCCATCCGGAAGTTCTTCGAAAAAGACAGCGACACGCACCCCTTTGATCGAGCGGATCATGTCGATCAATCCCTCGCTGTCATCCGGCTGCAAAGCCAGATCCAGCCGCGTCCTGTCCAATAATTCCCAACATGCCAGTTGGCCGTCTTCTGAAATTTGCAGGGTATTCAACAGCGCCCGCATCAATTCCAACCTGCGATATGGATGGTTATCATAGGTATCCGCATTGATTTTTCCGACATTCAACCCGCGCCGGATCAAATCCGCTCCAAGCTCATACGTCTCTGCGGTGGTCGAAGCATATTGGAACGATCCCGTGTCCGTAGAAACGGCCACATAAATCGCATCCCGCGACTCATCCGGAACCGGATAACCCAGGGCGATAAGCAATTCGTAAATGATCTGACCTGTTGCCGGCTTTCTCGGATTGATCAGGTTCACATCGCCATAAGCCGGATTGGAAACATGATGGTCAATATTGAGCCAGACTTTCGCCTTCGATGCCGCATGAAGCGACCGATCGCCCAACCTCGGTTTGGTGGCGGTATCCAACGCGATCGCCACGTCCACCCCGATGGCTTCGTCTGGCGGAAGGGTCAGTTTTTCCGAGCCTTTCAAAAATTCCAGACTCTCAGGAACCCCGTCTTCATTGATCAGGTAGACTTCTTTACCCATGGCCATCAGGGAAAAACCCAAGGCGATCTGTGAGCCGATCGCATCGCCGTCCGGCCTGACATGACTCATGAGCAGGAAGCTCTGGTGCGCCGAAATCACCGCACCTATGTCTTGGATAACCTGACTGAAATCTTTATCTTCCATTTGATGAACCGGCACTTGTTTATGGGTCGGGGCGCGGATTCTCACCACTCAAGCCCTTGAAGCAAGGACAAAGCGGTTTCTCCCGAAATAGCAGATTGGGGCAGGATCCATGCACAACCCATAAAACAGGCTTGCCCATTCCGACCCAAGAAGCCATCTAGCACCCGTGCGCGATTTGTTAGTCAACCCCGCTTGGCAGGAAGCGGATCTCGGCATGCCTTTGCCGGATTCCACCCATGCCTGTTCCGTCTGCCTCCCGACTTGGGACGCAGTCGTCGGCTATGAGGAGGGTCGTGAAAAGGTCATCCGCCGGCTCCGGACGGGATATCCGCGTTTTTTCAAACACCCGGCCGTCGAGCGCATCTTCGATAACGCGCGGGCCGAGCTCGCCTCCGAAGGTGAGGAGGTGTTGGTGCTACCCACGAAAATTTCAGCCCAGCGAGCGCATCGTTGGTTGGAACGTCAGGCCGAAACCGCCATTCGCAGCGCTTCATTTCACGGCCTGCATGCACTCATTTTCCCTGAAAAGGTCAAAAAACTTTCCGACCTCTACTGGCGGTTTTCCGGCGAGGGCATCTCATCTCGGCAAGCTCAGGACTACTTGAACGGACAAATTCGCGAAGGTTCCAAATCTCACCTCCTCTCCCGTGCCGTCGCCAAGCTCAACGGTGGACAGCCCGAAGACACGTTCATCTTCGCCAGCGGCATATCCGCCGGACTTGCCGCCCTGCGCGCTTTACCCGGCGTCCGAGAAGGTAAAAAGACTCTCCAAATTGAATTTCCTTACGTCGATTCCCTTAAAATCCAAGAGCGGTTTGGCAACGGCGTGGTTTATCTCAACGATGCCTCTGGCGAATCGTTCGATGAAGCCATCCAACGCATTCGCACCGGCGAATTTGCCGGAGTCTTTACGGAAATTCCTTCCAATCCGCTGCTCCGCACCATCGATCTGAAACGTGTCTCCGAGGCCTGCTCGTTTTCGAAGACCCCTCTCGTCCTCGACGACTCAGCCACCGGGCCACTCAATGTCGATGTCCTGCCTTACTGTGACATCCTGACCTCTTCTCTGACCAAATGGGTTTCCGGAGCGGGCGACGTTTTGGCAGGAGCTCTCACCCTGCGCCCGGATTCGGATTTGATTGCGGAACTCCGTGATTCCATTTCCGCAGATGCCGCGGAGTGCGCACCCCTCTACATCGCGGATGCCGAGGTCCTGCTCTCGAATCTCAAAGGCTACGCCAAGCGCAACGAGTTGATCAACGACCACGCTCTGAAACTCGTCGAATTCCTCAAAAATCATCCCGCCATCGACTCGGTCTGGCACCCATCCCTGATCCATACCGCGAACTTCGATTCGATCAAACGCAAACACGGCGGCTATGGCGGATTGCTCTCCATCACTTTGGCAAATCCAAAAAAAGCTCCGAAAGTATACGACAGTCTGAAACTCTGCAAGGGTCCCTCCTTCGGAACTCCTTTCACTCTCGTTTGCCCCTATACTCTCCTTGCACATTACGACGAACTCGGTTGGTGCGAAGACTGCGGGGTTCCATCGAATCTGCTGCGCGTCTCCGTCGGAACGGAACCGGCGGAAATCCTCATCGCGGCTTTCGAAGAAGCCCTGGCTTGAGAAACGGAAGCTCCCAACATGGAAGCCTGCCAAGATCCGAAGTAATCCTTTTGGGGCTGTACTAGCTAAGGCTTATTGCTGAGACTGTTTTACCCAGTATTTTAGCTGT